>NZ_JBSGZI010000136.1:0-17818 GCF_053610945.1 Streptomyces sp. NPDC054849 | reverse complement strand
TTTTTCCACCCGGGCGCCGCTACTTCGCCCCCCCCACCCCCCCGGTTGCGGGGGGGGGGGGCCGGTATCCCCCGGCCGGCCCCCCCCACGCCTGTCCCACCCTTGGGGGTGTGCGGGGCGGATCGGGGCCGGGCCCGGGCCGCCCGGCACCGCGCCCTGCCGCGCTGCCGTCGGTCGCCGACGCACCGCGTCGCCTCCTTTCGCGCCTCGCAATCCACGGCACCAGACGACCCGGACTGGTCCGGCCCCCTGATCCGCCGCACATCCCCTTAAGTACGGGAGCCACCCGATGTACCGACGCTCCGCAGCGGCCGCTGTCCTGCTGACCGCCGCCCTGACGCTGACCGCCTGCAGTTCGGGCGGGGACAAGGCCGACTCCGGCGCGAAGGCGAAGCCCCCGGCGTCGTCGCCGGTCCCCGACCCCGCGGACACCCCGCCCACGTCGGAGCCCGCCGCCGACGCGAAGCCGACCGGTCCGGTCCTGCCCGACGCGAAGCTCACCCCGAAGACGGGCAGCTTCACGGCGCAGGAGAAGAAGTACCTGAGCGGGCGGGTCCCCGAGAAGATGGATCCGGCGGCCGTCCTGCAGACCGGCCAGGACGCCTGCCAGCGGGTGGAGCGCACCGCGAAGCGCGACAAGGACGCGGCGACGGGCGCCGTCATCACCGGCGAGATCGCGGGCGCCAAGGATGCGATCACGCACCTGTGCCCGGAGCAGAAGCCGATCCTCGCGGCGGCGGAGAAGGGCTTCGCCGAGGGCAGCCGGAAGGCGCCCGCGGCCGGCAGCTACCGGGCGCTGACCCAGGCGCTGAACTGCACCTGGGAGGCCAAGGGCAAGGACGGCTCGATCCTCGCCTCGGGCCCCGAGACCCCGCCCAAGGCCGGCGACAAGATCACGGCGACGATCCCGGCGGGCACGACGGAGTTCAACTCGTCGGGCTGCTACGCCTGGATCCCCGCATAGCACTGCCATAGCGGCGCAAAACGCCCTCGAGGGCCGGACTCCCGGCCCCCGGGGGCGTTTTCGTGCTCCGGACCCGGGTACCCGCGGGTTCACAGCCACGACAGCGGAAGGCGGACTCATGGGCATCGGCGGATGCATCGTCCTGATCGTGGTGGGCGCCGTCCTCACCTTCGCCAGCGACTGGGAGATGGAGAGCGTCAACCTCGATCTCGTCGGTCTGATCATGATGGCGGTGGGAGCGGTCGGCCTCGCCGTCTACACCAGCATCCTCAAGCGGCGCCGGACCACGGGCGCCATACCGGTGGTGGAGGAACACCGCCGGGACGTCATCTGACGCCGGGCCATGCCGGACCACGCCGCATGACGCCGGACGGGCCCCGGACGGCCCCGGACAGCGCCGCATGACGCTCATGTGCCGCCCGGTCCGGCCTCAGCCGCGCAGCGCGCCCTCGTACACCGGGAGCAGGGCGTCCAGGACCGCGTCCATCGAGAAGGCGTCCGCGGCCAGTTCGCGGGCCGACAGCGAGGCCTGGTGGTTGGCCGCGGGGTCCAGCAGGTCCAGCACCGCCGCCGCGACGCCCGCAGGGCCGGGGTCCACCACGCGGCCCGCTCCGGTCCTCGCGATGTCGCGGGCCAGGCCGTTGGAATGGGTCACCACCGACGGGACGCCCACCGAGAGCGCCTCCAGCACGGACATCGGGAACGGCTCGTCCACGGACGGCAGGACGTAGACGTGGGCCCGGCGCAGCTCCGCCAGCACCTCCGCGCTGGACAGCGCCCCCGGGACCGTGAACCGGTCCGTGAGGCCCAGGGCCCCGATGCGGGCGCGTACGGCCCCCAGCTCGCCCTCGTCCGGACCCGCGACCACGAAGTGCGCCTCCGGGTGCCGCGCCAGGACCGCCGGGGCCGCGTCCACGAAGTCCACCGGGCGCTTACGGGCCTGCAGGCGCGCCGAGTACAGGATCCGCGGCGGGCCGCCGGGCTGGGGCCGCTCCTCCTGCGCCGGGGTCCCGTTGACCAGGCGGACCGCATGCGCCAATGGCGCGCCGACCACCGCGTCCAGGCCCTCCCGCTCGTGCGGGGTCAGGTACAGCACCGCGTCCGCGCCGCGCAGCAGCCGGCGTACCGCCACCGCGTCCAGCACCTTGGCCAGCAGCTTCTCGCTCGGGTCCACCATCCCGTGGGTCTGCAGCACCAGAGGCCTGCCCGCCCGCAGCGCCGCCAGGGCCACCGGCAGGGTCACCAGGTCGCGCGCCAGGTGGACGTGCACGACGTCGGCGTCCCGCACCAGACGGCCGGCCGAGGCGAGCAGCGCCGGCGAGGTCATCCCGCTGAAGCCGAGGGGGAGCAGGCGGCGGGCCGGGAACAGCTTCGCCGGTACGCCCTCCACGGAGGCGGGCCACACGTCGAAGCCCTCGCCGAGCGCGAGCAGCCGCGCCTCGTGGCCCCGGGCCCGCAGCCCCTTGGCCAGGTTCAGCGCGACCCGGACCGGCCCGCCGAACGCGTGCGAGGGGGAGTGCAGGGTGACGGCGTGCAGGACTCTCACTTGGGCTCCTCCACCGGGCGACGGCGCCCGTCCTGGGTCTGCAGGGTCAGCTCCGGCAAGTCCTTGTGCACGACCGAGCCCGCACCGGCCACCGCGCAACGGCCCACCGTGACCCCGGCCAGCACGGTCGCCCGCACGGCCACCCACGCACCGTCCTCGACGGTGATCGGGGCGTTGCGGTAGCGGAAGTCGGCGGCCCGGTGGTCGTGCGAGCCGGTGCACAGGAGGGCCTCCTGCGAGAGGCACACGTGCGAACCGATCGTGACCGGCTCCAGGTTCAGCACCCAGGCGCCCTCACCGATCCAGGCGTGGTCCCCGACCGTGAGCTTCCACGGCCACAGCACTCGCACCCGGTGCCGTATCAGAACGCCCTCGCCGATCTTCGCCCCGAAGGCGCGCAGCAGCACCACCCGCAGCCGCGCCGGACAGAACCAGCTCATGAACAGCGTGTTCATCACGGCGAACCAGAGCGCCTGCGTCAGCAGTCCGCGCCCCTTGTCGTATCCGGACAGCGTGAAGGCAGGAAGGTCCCGCAACAGAAAACCCCGATCATCCACCCCCAGACTCCGTCTGGGGGGACCCCCTTCGAACGCGCCTCCCCGGGCGCCGCCCGCTCAGACTAGACTGCGCGCGAATCAGGCACATCGGGTGGGGGCGCGGCAGTGGCAACGGACATACGCAAGCCCTCCGTCGTACCCTCGCGGCCCCCCGTCGAGGACGAGAACCAGTGGGGCCGGGTCACCACCCCGCGCACCCTGCTCTCCCGGGCCCTGTCCGTCCCGCTCGCCCTCGGATTCACCGTCTTCCTGCCGCTCTTCGTCGCCGTCCAGTCCGGCGCCGGCCAGCGCGACGCGGCCTTCTGGCTCCAGCTCCTGCTCGCCATGTACGCGGGCGCCCGGCTCTCCGCGATGGTGCTCACCAGCCGGCGCAAGCTGCTCCAGGGCTCCTTCTGGCTCTTCGTCTACATGGCCATGGGCGTGGCCCCGCTCGCGCAGGCCGTCCTCGGCCAGGTGCCGACCCCCGTCGTCGGCCCCCGCTCCGACCTGACCGCCGCCATCGGACTGGTACTGCTCGGCTGCACCGTCTACGACGTCGGCGTGCTGCTCGCCCGCCACCGGCCGACCGGCCGCGCGGGCGGCTCCCAGAAGGAGCCGCGCCCGATCATGGCCCACCGGCGGCGCCTGCAGCTGCTCACGGTCCTGTCCTTCGGGTGCAGCGCGGTCTTCATCATGAAACTCGGCGGCCCGGCGGTCTTCTTCTCCAGCCGTCAGGAGATCATCGCGGGCATCCAGGAGGCGGGCGTCTCCAACGGGGACGGCCAGGCGGGTCAGGCCCTGCTGCGCGGCTTCGGCACCGTACCGGCCCTGCTCGCACTGCTCCTCTACACCCGCTGGCTGATCACCTCGAAGTTCGCCCGGCGCAAAGTCTCGATCATCGTCACCTGGGGAGCGCTCGCCGCCCTGAACCTGGTGGTCAACAACCCGATCTCGAATCCGCGCTACTGGTTCCTGACCGTCATGTTCGCCATGCTGTTCACCGTCTTCCCGGTGAGCGCGGCCATGTACCGGGTGGCCCTGTCGATGGCCGTGGTCATCGCACTGCTCGTCTTCCCGTTCGCGGACCGCTTCCGCTACGACGAGAAGAACTACCGGCCGGTCGAGACCACGTCCTTCCTGGAGCCGATGGCCCTCAAGGACTACGACCAGATCGGCATGTTCGCGAACACCATCACCTACTCGGAGTCCGGCCCCGGCCACTTCTACGGCCGCCAGCTCGCCGGATCCGTGTTCTTCGCGGTGCCCCGCTCGATGTGGCCCGGCAAGCCGCGGGACACGGGCGTGATGGTCGGCCAGTGGATGGGCACGGTCAACACCAACCTCTCCTCCCCGATCTGGGCGGAGCTGTGGCTCGACTTCGGGCCGCTGGGGATGGGCGCCGGGCTGCTGGGCATGGGGTACGCCTCGGCGCGCGTGGACCGGCGCTATGCGAAGCGGGCCACCCGCCGCTCGCCACCGGGCAGCCTGATCTCGGTGGTCGTCCCGCTGGTCGCGGGCTACTCCTTCATCCTGCTGCGCGGACCGTTGCTGCAGGCGTCGGGGCGCGTCGCGATCGCGGCCCTCTGCCTGGCGCTGGTCGCGACGTACCGCACGGACAAGTCCACCACCCTGCGCTGACGCGCCGCCGGCGGGGCCGGACTCGGCCGGCCCCGGCCTGCAAGCAGGGCGCGGTGGCGTGGGACTTCCAGCCCCGCCGGCGTGTATGACGCGGGTCCGGGCAGAGCCCGGGAAACGGAGAAAGGGCGGGGCGGGGAGGGGCTCCGCGCAGCGGGTCAGCCCGCGGCGGGGGCGGTGGCCCGCCGAGGCTCGTCACCCTGCGGAACCGGCGTCTTCAGCCGGGCCACCCGGAGCCAGGCGGCCAGTGCCTTGAGCGCCGAGCCGGCCGCCAGGCCCCACGCGGCGCCCGCCACACCCGCCACCGCGTACCCGCCCAGCAGCAGTCCCACGGACAGCAGCGAGAACACCACCTGCAGGGACAGCGTGGCCTTCGGGGCGAGCACCCGCAGGGTCAGCAGGGCGCAGGTGCCCAGCCCCATCACGGCGTACTGCGCACCCGTGGCCGGCAGCAGCGCGGACGCCGTCGCCCAGGTGTCGCCGAGGAGTTCCCGGCCCAGCCGGTCCGGCAGCAGGTACAGGGCCGTCGCCCAGCCCGCACCGACCGCGGCCAGCACCAGGCCCAGCGCCGCGGTCGCCCGGACCGTGGCCCGCTTGCCGCCGAGCCGCCCCAGTACCGGCGGGCCGAAGGCGTTCGCAGAGTTGAACAGCACGTTCAGCGGCCCGAAGAGGGTGGTCGCACCCCGCAGCGCGCCGACGGCGAGCGGCGTCGCGAAGACGCCGAGGCCGATCACCGCGAGCTGACTGGAGCCGTTGCCCACCGCGAACTCGACGACGAACCGCCGTCCCAGGTGGCCGCGCCGCAGGTACGGCCGCAGATCGGCGCTTGAGCCGCGTACGTACGGCCGCAGCAGCCACAGCCCCGCCGCCAGCGCGGGCAGCGCGGACAGGCCCCACACCAGCACCAGCCGCCCCGCCGAGGCCCCTTCGGGCTGTATGGCCAGCGCCGCGACCACGCACACCAGCCGCAGCGCGTCGGCGGCCAGCGCCCGCTCGGGGGTGCGCAGCGCGGAGAAGCAGTAGCGCAGCCCGTCCTGGAGGAGCACCAGCGGCAGGACGAGGCCGAGCGCGAGGAAGGCCCGCCCGGTGGCCCCGGGGAGCGCGAGGCCCACCAGCGCGAGCAGTGCGCCCACGGTGGCCGACGCGGCCCCGGTGAAGCCGACGGCCGAGCGGCATGACGCACCGAGCCTGCCCCGGACTTCGTCCGGAGAGGCGCCTTGGCCCTTCTCCAGGACGAGGCTCTGGCCGACGTAGGCCATGTTCAGCCCGAGGAGCACGCTGAACGTCACGTACACCATCGAGAATGCGGCGAACCCGGACGCCGAGGACAGCCGGGCGGCGAGCACCAGCACCAGGATGTTCGTGGCGCTGGACGCCGCCTGGTCCAGGACCGACGCGACGGCGGCGAGGCCGCGTCGGCTCATCTGCGTCCCATGCGGACGGTGCGCAGCGCGACGGTGTCGGTGCCGTCACCGGGGATGTGCTGCTCGGGCTCGGCCACTTCGTACGCGATCGGCTGGGGCTGCGGCGTGGACGTGCCGGGCTTCCCCGGGGTGTCGGAGCCCGCGGCCGGGCCGCCGGCGGTGTCCGCGGCGTCCTTGCCCTTGCCGCGGCCGCGCTTCTCGCCGGGCAGCGGTGCGTGCAGCACCGCGCCGAGCACCGTGCCGCCGGCGCCGCTGATGAGCTCGCGGATCCGGGTCAGGTCGGTGCGGTGGATGGCGCGCGGGTCGCAGACGACCAGGACGCCGTCGACGCGGTCGACGAGGGCCAGGGCGTCGGCGTACGAGAGGACGGGCGGAGCGAGCACGACGACGGTGGAGTTGGGGGCGTCGGCCTCCGAGATCAGCCGGGTGGCGCGGGGGGAGGTCAGCGCGCGCGGCACGTTGCGGGCCCGTTCGCCCGGGATCAGGTCGAAGGAGCCGGACTCCCCGGCGTCCACGACGAGCTGGCGTCCGTCGGGCCACTCGGAGTCGGCGTGACGCCCGGCGGGAGCCGGGCTGCCCGGGGTCTGGCTCCAGCGGGGCCGGCCCCCGGCGTCCGTCGGCAGCTGGCTGGCCAGGACCGGGGTGCGCAGGTCGGCTTCGATGAGCAGTACGTCCTTGCCGGTCTCCGCGAAGGAGGCGGCGAGGTTCACGGCGACCGCGGCGGCGGTCTCGCTGCTGCCGCGCGGGGCGACGACGAGCAGACGGCGCCGGTCGGCGAAGCGGGAGTCGTAGGCAAGCCGGAAGGCCACCGAGCGGTACGCCTCGGCGAGCCGGGGATCGGCCTCGCCGGCGGCGAGCAGCGGCCCGCCACCCGTCCGGTCCCGGGGCAGATAGCCGAGGACGGGCGCGCGCAGCGCCCGGGCCACGTCGCCCTCGGAGCGGGGCGCGGGGTCGAAGACGAGCCGGACCCAGGCGGCCAGCAGGCCGAGCGCGAGGCCCACCGCGGCGCCGAGCGCGAGCGACATCACGATGCCGGGGCCGTCGGCTCCGGGGGGCGCGGTCGCGGCGCTGGTGACCCGGCCCGGAGTCATGTCCAGGGCCTCGAGCTTGGTGATCTTGGTGTTGTAGCCGCCGACCTCGCTCTGCAGATCGGTCTTGGAGGAGGTGGCCGCGTCGCGTCCGGCGCCGGCCGGCATCCGGGCGATCTCCTTCGACAGCTCGTCGAGCTGCTTGGCGATCGGATCGCGCTGCTCCTTGTACCCCTTGACCATCTTGTCGCGGGTGGCGTCGAGGGACTCCTGCCGCTTGAGCAGGTACGCCTCGGTCATCGCGTTGGCGCGCTTGGCGGCCTCCTTGGGGGAGGATGCCGTGTAGGTGAAGCGCAGCACCATGGTCTGCGGCGGGTTGGTCACCTGCAGGCCGCTGCGCAGGGACGCGAAGCCGGAGGCGGTCACGCCGAGCTTCTTCGCCGCCTCGTTGGCTATGGAGGAGCTGAGCGCGACCTGGCGCTCCGAGCCGATGTTGATCGCCTTGTCCGGGGCGAGGCTCGGGTTGAACGGGTCGTCGGTGGGCGCGCGCAGCACGACGTCGGCGGTCGCGACGTAGGTGTCGGCGGTGGAGACGCCGAGGTAGACGCCGCCCAGCAGACCGATCCCGATGCCCGCCCCGATGAGCCTGCGGTAGCGCAGGAGCTGGCGGAACTGGTCCCTGAGGAGATCGGGTTCGTCGTCGGCCGGTGCCGCTGCCGGGCGGTTCGTCTCGATCACGGCCGGGGTCCCCCAAGTGCTTCGTCGATCAGTGCGTCGATGCGGGCCAGGCCCGCTTCGCGGCTCAGATGGGCCGCCACGTGGCGGGGTCCGGCCGCTCCCAGTGCGTCCGCGCGGTCAGGGTCCTCCGCCAGGGCCCGTACGGCCTTCAGCAGGGCCTCGGGGTCCTCCGGCGGTACAAGCACCCCTGCGCCCGAGCGTTCCACCTCCTGGGCGGTTCCGCCCTGCGCCGCCACGGAGGCGACGACGGGCCGGCCGGTCTGGAAGTAGGAGGTGAGCTTCGACGGGACGCTCATGTCCAGCACGGCAGCGTGCTGCGTGACCGCGAGCACGTCCGCCGCGGCGAGGATATCCGGGAACTCGCCGTCAGCGGCAGGGGGGATGATGTCCAGATTCGGCACATCGGCCGAAAGGTCCGCGAGCGCGGCGCGCTGACTGCCGTCGCCCATCAGGACGAAGCGGACGTTCGGATCCAGCCGGGCCGCGCCCACGAGGACTTCGAGCCCCTGCTTGAGGCCCATGTTCCCCGAGTGCAGGACGACGGTCTCGCCGGGGCCCCAGCCGAGGTGCCGGCGGGTCTCGCCGCGCGGCTTGGTGGGCACCGCCACGTGGGACCAGTTGGGCACGAGGCGGATCCTGTCCGGATCCACGCCCATGCCGACGACCCGGTCCACGAACGTCTCGTGGATGACGCCCACGAGGGTGGCCCGCTTGAGGGCGTACGCCTCGGCGCGTCCCGCGATCGCGGCGGCCTTGTCGCCGCCGCTGATCCCGCTCTGCGCGGCGGCGGCGCCCATCAGGTCCTGGACGACCGGGACGTACGGGACCTTCCACCGCGCCGCGAGCCGGGCGGCGAGCACTCCGCCGGCCAGGCTGGGCATCTGGGCGAGCACCGCATCCGGTTTGGGCATCCGGGGCGGGGCCACGGCGCCGTGCAACAGAATCGATCCTTCAAAAAGGGCCCGTTTCACGGCGGTCTGGCGCGGCGGCACGGTGTGCGCACGCCGGTGCACGGTGACCCCCGCGCGCTGTTCCGTGCGCTGGAGCGCCCCCTTGTACTCCGGCTCGAGCGACCACGCCGGGTAGTGCGGCATGCCGGCGAGCACGTGGGTCTCGTGGCCGAGATCCGCCCAGTGCTCCGCAATCTGGGTGGCGTAGGGGCCGATCCCCGCGTGCTCCGGAGCGTAATTGGTGGAAACCAGCAGCATGCGCCGGTGACCGGATCTGGACACTGAGCGTCCCCTTCTCCCCTGGATGATGCGCACGTCACCCTATTCGTTCACCCGTGTGGTGCGGAACGTGCACGCTATTGTCTGCTAATCCGCTACACCGGGGGGTGTGGCTGCTGGGGGTAGAAGATGACGGAGCATGAAATGTCCGAGTTTGGCGCGCCATCGCGTAGGCCGTATCGGGTCGGCTACGCGCCGGGCGCCTACGATCTGTTCCACATCGGACATCTCAACATCCTTCGGCACGCCCGGAGTCAGTGCGACTACCTGGTCGCCGGAGTGGTCTCCGACGAGATGGCCGAATTCGCCAAGGGACGCCGCCCGATGATCCCGCTCGTCGAGCGCCTGGAGATCGTCCGCAGCGTGAAGTACGTCGACGCCGCCTTCGTCGAGACGGTTCCGGACAAGGTGGAGACCTGGAAGCAGGTCCGCTTCGACGTCATCTTCAAGGGCGACGACTGGCGGGGCACACCCAAGGGCGACAAGCTGGAGAAGGACTTCGCCACTCACGGGGTCGACGTCGTCTACTTCCCTTACACCGTGCACACGTCCAGCACCCAGCTGCGCCGGGCACTGGACGCGCTCGCGGAACCCGCCGCGCTGCCGGGCCAGATCACCGGGGAACGGCGCTGAGCTCCCGGAACCACTTGGCGAGGAAGGCCAGCAGGAAGAGCCCGGCGACCACGCCCAGCCCCGCGTACGCGCAGGCGAACAGCTTTCCGCCGCCGAGCAGCAGGAACACCAGGCAGAACACCCCGTAGTCCACGGGCAGCAACGCCACCGCGCGCAGGGTCGACGGCGCGGCGGCGGGGCTTCCCGGGGCCGGCTTGGGCTTGAGCTTCTCGGTCAGCAACCCGCCGAAGAAGGTGACGACCGAGGCGAACTGGAAGCCCAGCGGCACCAGCAGCCAGCCGCTCCCGCCCTCCCCGATCCCGTACTCCGCGGGAAAGCGATAGAAGGCGATCAGCACACAGGTGTGCAGGGCGGTGAGCTTGGCGCAGTCCACGACGTGGTCGAGCCACTCGCCCGCGGCGCTGCCGCCCCCGCGCAGCCGGGCGAGCTGCCCGTCGGCGGAGTCGAAGGCGAACCCGACGGCGAGCGCGGCCCACACCGCCATCCCCAGCCCCCACGAGGGCGCGACCAGTGCGACCGCGGCCACGGCGGCGAAGCTGAAGAGGGCGCTGACCAGCGTCACCTGGTTCGGGGTGAGCCCGAGCGCGTACGAACCGGCCGCCAGATACCGCCCGGCGGGCCGGTTGACGAACCGCGAATACAGCGACACCCCCTTCGCCGATTTCTGCGCCCCGCGCAGTTCCTGCAGCGCGGTTTTGACTCTGCCCATGCAGGGACCCCCTCGATCACGATGTCGAACACATCATCGCAGGGCGAACGAGGGGGCCGGTTCGGTATCCGCGCCGGTCCGGCCCCCGCCGGCCGGCCCCCTCAGCCGGCCCCCTCAGCCGGCCACCCGGAGCAGGAGGACCGAGCGGGCCGGGACCGTCAGGGTCTCCCCGCCGCGGTGACGGGTGAGGGGAGCGGCGGACTGCGCCTCCAGGGTGGTGTCCAGGACGACCTCGTACACCTCGGCCCACGGCGCCCCCGGCAGGACCCACTCCACCGGCCGGTCCCCGGTGTGCAGCAGGGCGAGGAAGCTGTCGTCCGTCACCTGCCGGCCCCGCTCGTCACGGCCCGGGATGTCCCGCCCCGAGAGGTACATCCCCAGCGCGGCCGCCGGTGCGTACCAGTCCCGCTCCGTCATCTCCACGCCCGCCGGCGTGAACCAGGCCAGGTCCCGCAGCCCGTCCACGCCCTGCGGCCGCCCCGAGAAGAACGCCCGGCGGCGCAGCACGGGATGCGCGTGGCGCAGCGAGATCAGCCGGGAGGCCAGGGCGAACAGCGACTGCCAGGCCGGGTCCTCCAGCAGGGACCAGTCCACCCAACCCGTCTCGTTGTCCTGGCAGTACGCGTTGTTGTTGCCGCCCTGGGTGCGCCCGAACTCGTCGCCCGCCACCAGCATCGGCACCCCCGTCGACAGCAGCAGGGTGGTCAGGAGGTTGCGCAGCTGCCGGCGGCGCAGCACGCCGATCCCGGGATCGGCGCTCTCGCCCTCCGCCCCGCAGTTCCACGAGCGGTTGTCATTGGTCCCGTCCCGACCCTCCTCCCCGTTCGCCTCGTTGTGCTTGCGTTCGTAGGACACCAGGTCGCGCAGGGTGAAACCGTCGTGCGCGGTCACGAAGTTCACCGAGGCGTACGGGCGCCGCCCGCCCCACGCGTACAGGTCGCTCGATCCCGACAGCCGGTACCCGAGATCCCGTACGTCGGGCAGCGCACCCCGCCAGAAGTCCCGTACGGCATCCCGGTAGCGGTCGTTCCACTCCGTCCACAGGGGCGGGAACGCCCCCACCTGGTAGCCACCCGAGCCCACGTCCCACGGCTCGGCGATCAGCTTGACCCGCCGCAGCACCGGGTCCTGGGCGATCACCGCAAGGAACGGGGACAGCATGTCCACGTCGTGCATGGAGCGGGCCAGCGCGGCCGCCAGGTCGAAGCGGAAGCCGTCCACCCCCATCTCCGTGACCCAGTAGCGCAGCGAGTCCGTGATGAGGCGCAGGACGTGCGGACGCCCCGCGTGCAGGGTGTTCCCGCAGCCGGTGTAGTCGGCGTACCGGCGCTGGTCCGACTGGAGCCGGTAGTAGCCCCGGTTGTCGATCCCGCGCAGCGACAGCGTGGGACCCAGCTCGCCCGCCTCGGCCGTGTGGTTGTAGACCACGTCGAGGATGACCTCGATCCCGGCCGCGTGCAGCGCCCGGACCATCCGCTTGAACTCCCCGACCTGCTGTCCGGCCGTCCCGCTCGACGAGTACCCGGCGTGCGGGGCGAAGTAGCCGACCGAGTTGTAACCCCAGTAGTTGCGCAGCCCCCGGCGCAGCAGGTGGTCCTCGTGCGCGAACTGGTGCACCGGCAGCAGCTCGACCGCCGTCACGCCCAGCTTCGTCAGGTGCTCGACCGCCGCCGGATGGGCGAGGCCCGCGTAGGTGCCGCGCAGTTCCTCGGGAATACCCGGATGGCGCATCGTGAAGCCGCGCACGTGCAGCTCGTAGATGACCGAATCGGCCCACGGGGTCTTCGGCCGGACGTCGTCCGCCCAGTCGTCGTCATCGTGGACGACCACACCCTTCGGAACGAACGGCGCGGAGTCCCGGTCGTCGCGCACGGTGTCCGCGATGTACTGCTGCGGCCAGTCCCGGACGTGCCCGTACACCTCCGGCGGCAGGGTGAAGTCCCCGTCGACGGCCCGTGCGTACGGATCCAGCAGCAGCTTCGCCGGGTTGTGCCGCACGCCCGTCCAGGGATCCCAGCGGCCGTGCACCCGGAATCCGTACCGCTGCCCCGGGCGCACGCCCGGCACGAAGCCGTGCCAGATCTCGTGCGTGAGCTCCGTCAGGGAGCAGCGGGTCTCCGTGCTCTGGGAGCCGTCCCCGTCGAACAGGCACACCTCCACCGCCTCCGCGCCCTGCGCCCACAGGGCGAAATTGGTGCCCGCGGTCCCGTCCGGACCGTGATGGAACCGGGCCCCCAGCGGATGCGAGGACCCCGGCCACACCGCCGGGCCCGGGCGCGGCTGTACCCGTAACACCACGCCCTTGACCTGGCCGTTCGGCCGGCCGTTCTGATGGCCGTTCGATTGACCGTCGACCTGCGGTACGGGGGCGGCCTGGCCGCTCCGCACCTCTTCGACGGCATGGCTGACGGCTTCCACCGCCTCTTGCTCGGCTGCGCTCGACACTGCCCGCCTCCACGGCTCCTCGGTACCGGCGGGGGTAGGGGAGAGTGCGGCCCCGGCGTCCCGGCCTGGGCCCGCCCCCGTCTGGTCCTTCACACTGTTCTGCCCGGACTGTTCTGCCCGGAACGTGCCACGCCCTCACGTTTCCCCCGGAGGGGCCCGGTCGTTGGAGGGATCGTGACACTTCTGACGAGGCGGGCAGGGGCGGGCTTGGCCGCCGTGGCGGCATGGGCGGGCCTGCTGGGCGGCCTGGCCGGATGCACCAAGGACGGCAAGTCCCCGGTCGAGATCCAGCTGCCCGGCAAACCACGCTCGCCGGACGACGCCATCCGCATCACCCCCGACGACAACGCCAAGGGGGTCCCGGCGGACGGACGCCTGATGGTCACCGTGCCCGAGGGCCGGCTGGAGCGGGTCGTGGTCACCAAGGTGGAGGACGTCCAGCAGGAGCAGGTCCCCGGCGCCATCGCCGCCGACGGGCTCAGCTGGAGCCCCGACCCGGAGCACGGCCGGCTCGCCCTCGCGGCCAAGTACACCGTGGACGCCGTCGCCCTCGACGGGCACAACCGCCGCCAGGCCCGGCACACCACCTTCACCACCTACGTTCCCGAGGAGCGGTTCATCGGCTACTTCAAGCCCGAGAACCGCTCCACCGTCGGCACCGGCATGATCGTCTCCTTCAGGTTCAGCCGCGCCATCGAGCGCCGCGCGGAAGTCGAACGGGCCATCACCGTCACCGCCGAACCGGCCGTGCCGGTCGTCGGCCACTGGTTCGGCAAGGAGCGGCTCGACTTCCGCCCCAAGGAGTACTGGAAACCCGGCACCCGGGTCACCGTGAAGATGAACCTGCGCGACGTCGAGGGCGCGCCCGGCTCGTACGGCATCCAGGCCAAGAGCATCACCTTCACCGTCGGCCGCTCCCAGATCTCCAAGGTGGACGCGGCCGCGCACACCATGGAGGTGCGCCGGGACGGGGAACTGCTGTCGACCGTGCCGATCAGCGCCGGAGCGCCCAAGACCACCACGTACAACGGGAAGATGGTGGTGATGGAGCTCTTCGACGTCACCCGCATGAACGGCCAGACCGTCGGTTTCGGCGGCGAGTACGACATCCCCGACGTCCCGCACGCCATGCGGCTCACCTCCTCCGGGACCTTCCTGCACGGGAACTACTGGTCCAGTCCCGACACCTTCGGCACCACCAACCTGAGTCACGGCTGCGTGGGCCTGCGCGACGACAAGGGCGGCGGCTCGGACACCCCCGCCGGCTGGTTCTTCGACCGGACCCTGATCGGGGACGTGGTGGAGGTCGTGAACTCGCAGGACAAGACGGTCGCCCCCGACAACGGGCTGGGCGGCTGGAACATGTCCTGGGCGGACTGGGTCGCGGGCTCCGCCATCGCCTGAGTGCGCGTCCCCGCGGGCAGGGCGGGCGAGCAGAGGTCCGCCGGCAGCGGCCCGCGGGGTACGGAGCGCCGCACACGGACGGGTGATTCGTGTGACCGGAATGCCGTAGCGGCCGAGTGTCCTCCCGCACGGGCGTACGAGGCTCCCCGCACCCTGTCAGGGCAGCAGAGCAGCCCAGGCGACGGACGGAGCGGCATGGCAGCCAGGACAGCAAGGGTGTGGCCGATCGGCCTCGCCACCGCGGCGGTGCTCGCCGCGGCGGGGCCGGCCCACTCCGCCGGCACGGACGGACCCCCTCCGACGGCCCCGGTCGCCGTACGGCCCGCCGCCCCGGTCGCCGTACCGCCCGCCGCACCGCTGCCGGCTCCGGCCGGCGGCGCCACGGTGGTGCTGCGCACGACGGACCGGGACACCGGAGCGCCCCTGCCCGGGGCCCGCTTCGAGCTGTGGCGGGAGACCAACGACCGGGCCGGGCTCCAGACCAGCGGTCCGGGCGCCGACGAGAAGCACGACGGCGCCTGCGTGAGCGACGCCCGGGGCACCTGCACCGTGGAGCTGCCGGTCGGCGAGACGTACTACTGGCTGGAGGCCGTCGTCCCCGCCGGCTACGAGCGGCCGGACGAACCCGTCACCGCCTTCGACCTGGGCGCGGACGCCGCCGAAGAGGAACTCGTCCTCGACGTCCCGAACCGCAGGCGGGGCGCGGACTACAGCGGCGAGGTACGGGTCCTGAAGAAGGACTGGAAGACCGAGAGGCCCTTGCACGGCGCGGTGTTCGAACTCTGGAGGGAGACCAACCGCACCGCCGGGCTCCAGACCCGTGGCATCAACGCCGACCACCGGGTCAGGCCCGGCTGCGCCACCGACGCCGACGGCGTCTGCGACTTCGACGGGCTCGCCGACGGCTGGTACTACCTCGTCGAGACGGACGTGCCCGAGGGCTACCTCCTGCCGACGGACCCGGTGACCGGCCCCCGGTGGCTGGACACCGAGACCCCGGACCAGCGGCTCGTGGTCACCCTCTACAACAAGCGCGACAACTACAGCGCCCCCCGCCAGGACGGCGCCAAGACCAAGGCCAAGTCCGGGGACCGCCGCCGGGGCTGAGCCGCGTCCGCGGTGCGCCGGGGGAGTGACCTCCTCACCCCGCCGGCGCATCCCCGCAGGCCGCACGCCGGACCCTCGGGTTGGCTGGGCCGTGACGGTCCGGCAGGCGGGCCTCGAGGAGGTCCGGATGGCCACACCGTGTGGAAGTGACGCCGTCCGCCCGGAGGGCGGCCCCGCCGCGTCGGGTGCGGCGCCCCGCAAGGCGGGCGCCCTGGCAGGGGCGGCCGTCCTCTGCGGCGCCCTGCTCGTACTGGCGGGTGCGAGCCCGTCCCCGGCGGCGGCCGCGGAACCGGAGAGCGCCTGCACGGCGGGCACCGGCCCCTACCAACGGGAACTGGAGTACCACCTGGACCGGACGGTCGACGGGGTGCAGTCCCCGGCGGACTGCCACGCGATCCGAGCCTTCCAGCGCAAGAACGGCCTCACTCCCGCGGACGGTTACCCGGGCGTCGCCACCTTCCGCACGATGCTCGTCGTGGCCGCCCGCCCGGACCCCAACGCAGACGGCGACTGCCCCGTCCGCTCGTACCGCGTGACCTGCGTGGACATGGACCGCCAGCTGCTCTGGGTCCAGCGCGACGGTGACGTCGTCTTCCCGCCCGTGCCGATCCGCACCGGCCGCGACACCCAGGAGACCCGGCGCGGCTGGCACGAGGTGTACTGGCGCAGCAAGAACCACACGTCCACGCTGTACGCCAACTCGCCGATGCCGTTCTCACAGTTCTTCGACGGGGGGCAGGCCATCCACGGCCGCCCCGGCTACCTCTACGCGCATGGGGGCTCCGGCGGCTGCGTCAACCTCACCGAACGGGACGCGGAACGCCTCTGGAACCTGCTGACCGAAGGCGACGCGGTCTACGTCTGGGGCACCAAACCCGGCACTGAGGACTGACCCGCCCGACCTGCGCCACCGTCCCCGGGACCTCTCCGGCAGTTGGGACGGAATGGTGACAAGACCGTGGCTCTTCGTAATCCTGCCGTGTGATTCCATGTCGACATGCGCGCGACTGTCCGCGCGCGGGGGACATGGGGAGAACACGAGTGAACCTGCAGCCGATACGCGGGCGCGCCCGCACCGGCCTGCCGGCCCTTCTGCTGGGGGCGGCCCTGCTGTTCACCACCGCCTGCAGCGGCGGTGGCGGCGCGAACGGCAGCGGCAGTGGCGGCGGCGACAACGGCGGGGGTGGCGGCAAGACCGGCACCGAGGCCTCGAAGGCCGTCGTCAGCGTCAAGCCCGACGACGGGGCCAAGGAGGTCGCCACCAGCGGCGTCCTGAAGATAACGAGCACCGGCGGCAAGCTCACCACGGTGACCGTCGCCGACACCAAGGGCAACGCCGTCGAGGGCAAGCTCGCCGATGACGGCGCGAGCTGGGAGCCGGCCCGCCACCTTGCCTCGGCCACCGAGTACAAGGTGCACGCGGTCGCCAAGGACGAAGCCGGCCGGGAGTCCGCCAAGGACACCAGCTTCACCACCCTGACCCCGACGAACACCTTCGTGGGCCACTACACGCCCGAGGACGGTTCGACGGTCGGCGTGGGCATGCCGGTCTCGATCAACTTCACCCGGGGGATCACCAACCCCGAGGCCGTCGAGAAGGCCATCACCGTGACGGCCGAGCCGGCCGTGCCGATCGAGGGTCACTGGTTCGGCAACGACCGTCTCGACTTCCGCCCCGAGAACTACTGGGCCGCGGGCACCAAGGTCACCGTGAAGCTCTCCCTCGACGGTGTCGAAGGCCGCCCGGGCGTCTACGGCAAGCAGACCCGTACGGTCACCTTCACCGTCGGCCGCTCGCAGGTCTCCACCGTCGACGCGAGCGAGAAGCAGATGCAGGTCGTCCGTGACGGCCAGGTGTTCAAGACCATCCCCATCACCGCGGGCGCCCCCTCGACCACCACGTACAACGGACAGATGGTCATCAGCGAGAAGTACAAGGTGACGCGCATGAACGGCGCGACCGTCGGCTTCGGCGGCGAGTACGACATCGCCGACGTCCCGCACGCCATGCGCCTGTCGCAGTCGGGCACCTTCGTCCACGGCAACTACTGGGCCTCCTCGGGCACCTTCGGCTCGGCGAACGTCAGCCACGGCTGCGTGGGCCTGCGCGACCAGCGCGGCGGCGGTGACCCCAACGCGCCGGCGGCCTGGTTCTTCAACGAGTCCCTGATCGGCGACGTGGTCATCGTGAAGAACTCGAAGGACAAGCAGATCGCCCCGGACAACGGCCTCAACGGCTGGAACATGCCGTGGGCGGAGTGGATCAAGTAGCCGCGTCCCGTACGCCCCCTTCGTGATCCGGTGGCCCGGTGCTGTGACCCACAGCACCCGGCCCCGTAACGGGCGGCGCCCCGTCTGGGCGGTCCCCCCGGCCCCCCCGCCCCGAACCGTCCCCCTAAGACCCGCGCTCACCAACTATC
>NZ_JBSGZI010000135.1:0-18032 GCF_053610945.1 Streptomyces sp. NPDC054849 | reverse complement strand
GTCCCCCACGTCGTCCTCGCCGTCAACAAGATGGACCTCGTCGGCTACCAGGAGTCCGTCTTCGCCGCCATCGCCGAGGAGTTCACCGCCTACGCGACCTCCCTCGGGGTCAAGGGCGTCGTGGCGATCCCGCTCTCCGCGCTGGCCGGTGACAACGTCGTCGAGCCCTCGGCCCGCATGGACTGGTACGGCGGCCCGACCCTCCTGGAGCACCTGGAGACCGTCCCGGTCGGCAGCGACCCGGGCGGGCAGCCCGCGCGCTTCCCGGTCCAGTACGTGATCCGCCCGCAGAGCCCGGAGTACCGCGACTACCGCGGCTACGCCGGCCAGCTGGCCTCCGGTGTGCTGCGGGTCGGGGACGCCGTCACCGTCCTGCCCTCCGGCCACACCACCACCGTCGCGGCCATCGACGCGCTCGGCCGGGAGAGCGACGTCGCCTGGGCACCCCAGTCGCTCACCCTCCGGCTCGCCGACGACATCGACATATCCCGCGGCGATCTGATCGCAGCAGGGGGCGCGCCCCCGGTACCCACCAAGGACGTCGAGGCCGACGTCTGCCACCTCGACGACCGTCCGCTGCGCATCGGCGCCAAGGTGCTGATCAAGCACACCACCCGCACCGTCCGCGCGGTGGTCACGGACATCCCGTACCGGATCGACATCGGGACGCTCGAACGGCGCTCCGGTGCCGAGGGGTTGAAGGGGAACGACATCGGCCGCGTGGTGCTGCGCACCGCCGAGCCGCTGGCGCTCGACCACTACACCGGCAACCGCCGGACGGGCTCTTTCCTGCTGATCGACCCGGCCGACGGCGCCACGCTCACCGCCGGCATGGCGGGCTGGGCGTTCTCCACCGTCGGCACCCCCGACACCCCCGACACCCCCGACGCGTCCGGCTCATCCGACGCGTCCGGCTCATCCGGCTCGTCCGAAGAGGAAGGCCGGGTCTGATGCCCGGCACGGCGTTCGACCCCACGCACCTGCGAAGACGCCGCGTCGCCCGATCCGTGGCGCTCCGGTCGTGTCGCCCCGGTCGCCAGGCCACCGCCTCGTAGCGGAACCGCACTCTTCGAACCTCTTTTGGACGAGCACGACGCCGGCGCCCCGGGCACCGCGCCGGCCGGCCCTTTCGGCGCGGCCGCCTGCCCCGTGCGGAGACCACCAGCGGCGAGTCGCAGTCAAGTGAAGCAGGGAGTGGAATCGTGAGCTGGAATCTGTCCTCGCGTCATATCGCCGTTGTCGGGGCCGGCGCGGCAGGGACCCTGACGGCGGTGCAGCTGATGCGCCAGGCCGAGCGGCTCGGCCGGGCGCTGGAGATCTGGCTGATCGATCCTGCCGGACAGGCCGGCCCGGGTGCCGCCTACGGGACGTCCGACCCCCGCCACCTGCTCAATGTGGCCGCCGGCCGGATGAGCGCCTTCCCCGACGACCCCGAGCACTTCCTGCGGTGGCTCGCCGGGGAGGGTCTCTCCTGCGGGCCCGGCGACTTCGTCTCCCGGCAGGAGTACGGCCGGTATCTGACCGGGGTGCTGGAGGACACCACCGCCCGGTGCGGACGGGCGCGTGTGCACCGGGTCCGCGACCGGGTTGTCGGCGCACGCCGACAGGGATCCGGGCTGGCGCTGCGGCTCGCCGACGGCAGTGAGCTCCGGACGGCCGCGGCGGTGCTCGCGCTCGGCAACTTCGCCCCCGGCCAGGACTGGGCCGGTGCGCGGCTGCAGCGATCCGACCGCTACGTCGCCGACCCGTGGGCGCCCGGCGCCCTCGACGCCGTACCCGAGGACGGGGACCTCCTGTTGATCGGCACGGGGCTGACCATGGCGGACCTGGCCATCACGCTGGCCCGCCCGGGCCGGGTCGTCCACGCGGTGTCCCGTCACGGGCTCCTCCCTCAGGAGCACCTGGTGGACCCGGCCCCGGCGGCCGCGCCGCCGAGCTTCGACGGTTCGGACGGTCTGGACGCGCTGCGCCGGGACGTCCGGCGGTACCTCGCCGCGAACCGCCGTGCCCGCGGCGACTGGCGCCCCGGCATGGACGGCCTGCGCCCGGTGACGGCCGCTCTGTGGCAGCAGCTGTCCGCGGTCGACCGGACCCGCTTCCTCCGGGAGGATCTGCGGACCTGGGAGGTGCACCGGCACCGCATGGCGCCCGGGACGGCCGCCAGGATTTTCGAGTTGCGGGCCGCGGGGCGGCTGCGGACCGGCGCCGCGCAGCTGGTCCGGGCCACGCCCTGCGACGACGCGGTCTCGGTCCGTCTGAGCGACGGGAGCGAGCTCCACGTCTCCGCGGTGGTCAACTGCACCGGAGCGCAGAGCGACCTCGGCCGCACGGCCGACCCCCTGGTGCGCTGCCTGCTGGAGCGGGGCTACGCCCGGACCGGCCCCGCCGGCCTGGGGTTCGACACGGGGAGCGATGGACGCGTGGTGCCCGCAGCCGCCACCTCGGCTGCCCCGCCCCTGTGGACGATCGGGGTTCTGAGGCGGGGAAACCTGCTGGAGAGCACGGCACTTCCGGAGATCCGCTCGCAGGCCGCAGAGGTCGCGAGCAGCATCCTGACCACGCTCGCCGAACGCCGCCCGTCCCGGCCGTCCGACCGCTACGGCCTGAGCCTGAGCACGACCCGTGAGGCGGCGGAGCTCTACGACCAGGCCCTCGAACGGATCCTCGCGGGCGGACTCGGCGCCGAGTCGCTGCTGACCGAAGCGGTAGGCGCCGACCCGGATTTCGCCGCCGGGCATGCGGCGCTGGCGCTGCTCGGCCACGAGTGCGAGGCTCCCGTGGACACGGCCTCCGCGCTCGCGGAGGCCCGCCGGGCCGCGTCGCACCGGGCGGACGACCGCGAACGCAACCTGGTCGCCGCGGTGGCCGCTCGCCTGACCGGCTCCCGGGAGAGGGGCAAGGCCGCATTGCTGGGGCACATCGCCCAGCACCCCCGTGACGCGCTGGTGGTGAGCGTGGCCGTGCCGACCATCTCGTTCAACGGTGTCACCAGCGCCGAGGAGGCCCGGCCCCTCATCGAGGGCCTGTCCGGCACCTACGGCACGGACTGGTGGTACCTCGGGCAGCTCGCCTTCGTCCGGCAGGAACAGGAGCGCTGGGAGGAGGCCGAGGCCCTGGCCGCGCGAGCGCTCGCCGCCCACCCCTCGGCCGGCCACGCCGTCCACGCCCTGACACACGTCTTCTACGAGACCGGCGAGCACCGTGCCGGACTGGCATGGCTGGACGGATGGATACGCCGCCACGGGGCCGGATCCGCCCATCGTTCCCACTTCTCCTGGCATGCCGCCCTGCACGAGCTGATGCTCGACGACCGTCCCGCCCTGCACCGCCGCTACCAGAGGGAACTCGTCGCCTCCCGGGTGAGCGGGGGCCGGGTGCTGGCCGATTCGGCCTCGCTGCTCTGGCGCGCGCGCATGACGGGCAGCTGGAGCGGCGAGCTGCCCCTGTCCGCTCTGCTGCCTGCGGCTCCCGAACCCTGGCTTGCCGCGCCGCCGACGGCCTTCACCGCCCTGCACAGCGCGCTGGCCCTCGCCGGGTCCGCCGACCTCGACGGACTGGGACGGCTGAAGGCCCACTGCCTGACGCGCGCCCCTGCGGATTTCCTGCCGATCGCGCCGCTGTGCGACGCGCTGTCGGCGGTGGTCCGCCGGCACTGGCGGGAGGCGGCCCTGCGGCTGCGGCCGCTGCTGCCCGTGATCGCCCGGGTGGGCGGCAGCAAGGCGCAGCACGAGGTCCTGGAGGAGACCCTGCTGTACGCCCTCATCTCGGGCGGCGAGCACGACCGGGCCGCGGAACTGCTCTCGGCCCGTCTGGACCGTCGTCCTTCGCCGCTGGACCGCCGGAGGCTGGGCACCGTGGCCGGCCCGCGCGAGCCGCTGGAGCCGGTCTCCGCCACCGGCGTCGCCCACGCCCGCTGAAGCCGCCCCACCCCGCACGACCAGCCGAAAGGGCGGTTCCCTCAAGGAGCCGCCCTTCCGAGCTCTGCGCCGTCCCGCGGCACCGTCGGCCGCCTCCCGCCCACCGCCCGCCGCCCCGACTGCCCGCCCGCTGTCCCCGGATCCTCGACCTCCGCTGGTCTCCAGCGGAATTCGATGCCCTCCCGACCCCCTCTTGAGGCACATCGCACAAGGTGGCGATGGGCGGTTCCCCGGCGAATGGAGATTGACATGGGCGCGAGGCTCAGGTCCGCCATGCGATCCATATGGAAGAACCTCGACGAGGGCCTTATGTGGATGGGACTTGCGTGGAGCGGAACGTATCCCCCCTTCGAATGGGAGGAATCCAGCAACCCGCCCGCCGACCAGCCCTGCCTGCCGCCGTTGTCGGAAGAGGAAAACGCCACATGGGCGGCACTGGTCAAGCATCTGCGATAGGCGCAGCAAACCCTCGAGGAGGCGGTCGAATGCACAGCAATCTGATAGTGGCCAAAATGGATTCTCGTTCGAGTGCCGACGTGGCACGGCTTTTCCAGGCTTTCGACGAGACCGACATGCCGCATCGCATGGGGACTCGGCGACGTCAGCTCTTCATGTTCAACGGCCTGTACTTTCACCTGCAGGACTTCGACGGCGACAACGGCGGAGAACTCATCGAGCAGGCGAAGGCCGATCCGCGCTTCATGCAGATCAGCCAGGACCTCAAGCCGTTCATCGAGGCCTACGACCCGGCCACCTGGCGCTCGCCCGCGGACGCCATGGCGCAGCGGTTCTACACGTGGGAGTCGGCGTGAGCGGCCGCCGTGTGGTCATCACCGGCATCGGTGTGACGGCTCCGGGAGGCATCGGGGTCAAGAACTTCTGGAGCCTGCTCAGCGACGGGCGGACGGCGACCAGGGGGATCACCTTCTTCGATCCTTCGCCGTTCCGCTCCCGGATCGCGGCCGAGATCGACTTCGATCCGTCGGAGCACGGGCTCAGTCCGCAGGAGATCCGGCGCACCGACCGGGCCGCGCAGTTCGCCCTCGTCACGGCACGCGAGGCCATGGCGGACAGCGGACTGGACCTGCAGAGCGTCGCGCCCCACCGGGTCGGCGTGGCCGTCGGCAGCGCCGTGGGCGCCACCATGGGCCTCGACGAGGAGTACCGGGTGGTCAGCGACGGCGGCCGGCTCGAACTCGTCGACCACGAGTACGCCGTCCCCCACCTCTACAACTACTTCGTGCCGAGCTCCTTCGCGGCCGAGGTGGCCTGGGCGGTCGGTGCCGAGGGTCCGTCGACCGTGGTCTCCACCGGCTGCACCTCGGGCATCGACTCGGTCGGCTACGCGGCCGAGCTGATCCGCGACGGCTCGGCCGACGTGATGATCACCGGTGCCACGGACGCGCCGATCTCGCCCATCAGCGTGGCGTGCTTCGACGCGATCAAGGCGACCACACCGCGCAACGACGACCCGGAGCACGCCTCCCGGCCGTTCGACCTCACCCGCAACGGCTTCGTGCTGGGCGAGGGCGCCGCGATCTTCGTCCTGGAGGAGCTGGAGTCCGCGCGCCGGCGCGGTGCCCACGTGTACGCCGAGATCGCCGGGTACGCCAGCCGGTGCAACGCGTTCCACATGACCGGACTGCGTCCCGACGGCCGGGAGATGGCCGAGGCCATCCGCTCCGCGCTGGACGAGGCGCGGATCAACCCCGAGGCCGTCGACTACATCAACGCGCACGGCTCGGGGACCAAGCAGAACGACCGGCACGAGACCAGCGCCTTCAAGCACAGTCTCGGCGAGCACGCCCGCCGTACCCCCGTGAGCTCGATCAAGTCGATGGTCGGCCACTCGCTCGGCGCGATCGGCTCGATCGAGATCGCCGCCTCCGTCCTGGCCATGGAGAACAACGTGGTGCCCCCAACAGCGAACCTGCACAGGCCCGACCCCGAATGCGACCTCGACTACGTGCCGTTGACCGCGCGCGACTGGCGCACCGACACGGTGCTGACGGTCGGCAGCGGATTCGGCGGCTTCCAAAGCGCGATGATCCTCGCCCGACCTGACAGGAACACGACGGCATGAGCTCCCAGGTCGTGGTGACCGGCATCGGCATCGTCTCCCCCAACGGCTTCGGCGTGGAGGACTACTGGGACGCCACCCGCGCGTCCAGGAGCGGCATCGGCCGCATCACGCGCTTCGATCCGGAGCGCTACCCGTCGAAGCTCGCCGGCGAGGTGGACGGGTTCACCGCCGCAGAGCACCTCCCGAGCCGGCTCATCCCGCAGACCGACCGGATGACCCAGCTCGCCCTCGTCGGCGCCGATCACGCTCTGGCCGACGCCGGCGTGAGCACGCAGGACGCGGACGAGTACGGCATGGGCGTGATGACCGCCAGCAGCTCCGGCGGCTTCGAGTTCGGCCAGGGCCAGCTCCAGAACCTCTGGAGCCAGGGCAGCCAGTACGTCAGCGCCTACCAGTCGTTCGCCTGGTTCTACGCGGTGAACACCGGCCAGATATCCATCCGGCACGGTCTGCGCGGTCCCAGCGGCGTCGTGGTCAGCGATCAGGCGGGCGGCCTCGACGCCCTCGCGCACGCGCGACGTCTGGTCCGCAAGGGCAGCGACCTGATCCTGTCCGGCGGCGTCGACGCCGCCATCTGCCCATGGGGATGGGTGGCTCAGCTCACCACCGGAGAGCTGAGCACCGACGAGCGCCCCGACCGGGCGTACCTCCCCTTCGACGCGGACGCGGCCGGGTATGTGCCCGGCGAGGGCGGGGCCCTGCTGATCCTGGAGAACGCCGAGGCCGCGCGCCGGCGCGGCGCGACCCAGGTCTACGGCGAGATCAGCGGTTACGGATCCACGTTCGACCCGGGTCCGGACAGCGGGCGGGAGCCGACGCTGCGCAAGGCGATCGAGATCGCGCTGGACGACGCCGGTCTGTCGCCGGGCGATGTCGACGTCGTCTTCGCCGACGCGGCCGCCACCCCGGAGCTCGACCGGATCGAGGCGGCGACGATCACCGAGGTCTTCGGTCCCCGGGCGGTCCCCGTCACCGCACCCAAGACCATGACGGGCCGGCTCGGTTCGGGGGCCGCCCCCCTGGACGTCGCCACCGCCCTGCTGGCCATCCGGGACGGGGTGATCCCGCCGACGGCGAACGTCACCCTCTCCCCCGACTACGACCTGGATCTGGTCACCACGCCGCGGCACACCCCCGTGACCACGGCTCTCGTCCTGGCCCGGGGCCGCGGCGGCTTCAACTCCGCCCTCGTCCTGCGTTCCGTCGACTGGAACTGACCGAAAAGAGAAGGAGACCAGGGTGAGCACCACCGGGTCCGCCACCGCTCATCTCCCCGTACAGAAGCGACGCATCCTCGGACTGTTCCGCCCGTATCGCAGGAGCCTGCTGTTCGTCGCGTTCCTGGTCGCGGGCTCATCCCTGGTCTCCCTCGTCAACCCGTTCCTGATCCGCGAGATCATGGACGTGGCCCTGCCGCAGGGCAGGACGGGGCTGCTGTCGCTGCTCGCCCTCGGCATGATCGTCGTCTCGATCTCCACGAGCTCGTTCAACGTCTGGCAGACCCATGTCTCCGCCAAGGTCGGCCAGCTCGTCATGCACGATCTGCGCACCTCCGTGTACGGCCACCTCCAGCGCATGTCGCTGGCCTTCTTCACCCGGACCCGTACCGGCGAGGTGCAGTCGCGCATCGCCCACGACATCGGCGGGATGCAGGTCACGGTGACGACCACCGCCACGGCGCTGGTCTCGGACGTGACGATCGTCATCGCCACGACCACCGCCATGGCCGTGCTCGACTGGCGGCTCACGATCGCGTCGCTGATCATCCTCCCGGCCTTCGTCTGGGTGAGCCGCCACGTCGGGGACGAACGCCGCGTCATCACACGGGACCGGCAACGGCAGTTCGCCGACCTCTCCTCGATGGTGCAGGAGTCGCTGTCGGTCAGCGGGATCATGCTCGGTCACACCATGGGCCGTTCCCGATCGCTGACCGACACCTTCGCCCAGCAGTCCCGCAAGCTCACCGACATCGAGGTGCGCGCGAGCACGGCGGGCCTCTGGTACCAGTCCACGATCTGGATCGTCATGGCCTCCATGCCGGCGGTGATCTACTGGGTGGCGGGGCTGACCGGGCGCGGCGGCCACATGGCCCTCTCCATCGGCTCCCTGGTCGCCTTCACCACGCTGCAGCAGGCGCTGTTCCGGCCGGCGCAGCGGCTCCTGACCATCGGGATCGACATCCAGGCCTCCCTCGAACTGTTCGGCCGCATCTTCGAGTACCTCGACCTGCCCGTCGACGTCGCCGAGCCGGAGCGGCCCGTCGTGCCGGCGGACCTGCGGGGCGAGGTGTGCCTGCGGGGGGTCGGCTTCTCCTACGCGGGGGCGGAGCGGCCCACGCTGGACGGCGTCGACGTGACCGTCCCCGCCGGACGCAGTCTGGCGATCGTCGGGGAGACCGGTTCGGGCAAGACCACCCTCAGTTATCTCATCCCGCGCCTGTACGACCCGACGTCCGGCACCGTCACGATCGACGGGGTCGACGTGCGCGACCTGTCCTTCGCCACGCTCGCCGCCGCGGTCGGCGTCGTGTCGCAGGAGACCTACCTCTTCCACGCCACGGTCGCCGACAACCTCCGGTTCGCCAAGCCAGACGCGACGGACGAGGAGCTGGTCGCGGCGGCGCGGATCGCCCACATCCACGACTATCTGATGTCCCTGCCCGACGGCTACGACACAGTGGTCGGGGAGCGCGGATACCGGTTCTCCGGCGGGGAGAAGCAGCGGCTGGCCATCGCCCGCGCCATCCTGCGCGACCCGCCGGTCCTGGTACTCGACGAGGCCACGAGCGCCTTGGACACCCAGACCGAGCAGGCCGTCCAGGAGGCCATCGACGCGGCGAGCGCGGGCCGCACCACCATCACGGTCGCCCACCGCCTGTCGACCATCCGCGACGCCGACGAGATCATCGTGCTGGAGCGGGGGAGGATCGCCGAGCGCGGCACCCACGATGAACTGCTCGGCCTCGGCGGCCACTACGCGACGCTCGTCAACCGGGACACGGAGATGGTGACCGCCTGAGCCGGCGGCGGGCGGTCGCCCGGGCTCCCGTACCGTCGCTGCGGCCCGGCTGGAGCCGGGCTCGAGCCCGGCGAGAGGGTCCGTCCCTAGCGTCTGGCGCATGGAACCGACCGTTGCGAGAAGACCCGACCCGACCGGGCTGAACCGTCGTGCGCTGCTCCAGGGCGGCATCTTCGCCGGCCTGGGCGCCCTGGTGGCCGCCGCCCCGATCTTCGCCGACTCGCCGGCCGCGGCCGCCGCGGCCCCCGGAGCGCCCGAGCCGTCGGCGGCCGGGCTGAAGCTGACCAAGTTCAAGGATCCGCTGCGGATCCCGCCGGTGCTCCGCCCCCGCGGCCAGGGCGGCCACGACGAGCTGACCGTGCGCATGCGCACCGCCGACGTCACCCTGCACTCGGAACTCCCGCCGGTGACGATGTGGACCTACGAGGGCGTCTACCCCGGTCCGACGATCGAGACGGTCAGCGGCCGTCCGCTCCGGGTCGCCTGGGAGAACCAGCTGACGGGGAACATACCGGTCACCGCGGTCGACTTCGGCCTGGCCACCGGCCCCTCCCCCGACCCGCTCTCCAACTACCCGGGCACGGAAGGCTGTCAGGAGGTCCCCGGCGTGGCCGGCCTGCCGCCGTGGGCCGCGGTGCACCTGCACGGCATGCTGACCGGCGGCGGCAACGACGGGTGGATGGAGAACCTGATCGGGCCCGGCGACGTGCAGCTGTCGGCCTACCCGAACCAGCAGGCCGCGACGACGCTCTGGTACCACGACCACACCCACCATGTGAGCCGCTTCAGCGTGTACGCCGGGCTGGCGGGCCTGTTCATCTCGCGCAACGCGGAGGAGCGCGCGCTGAACCTGCCCAAGGGCGACCACGACGTGCCGCTGATCCTCAGCGACCGCAACTTCGGGCTGGACGCGTCGGGCGCCCTCACCGGCCGGTCGGTCCACAAGGTGGAGATGGTCGGCGCGCAGCGGCTGATGCGCCCGCACCACGGCCCGTACACCCTGGTCAACGGCGTGGTCTGGCCCTATCTCGAGGTCGAGCCGCGCTGGTACCGGTTCCGCGTCGCCAACACCGCGAACTCCCGGATCTTCCGGCTGATGCTGCTGGCGGACGGCCGGCCCGTCCCGGGGGCGTTCCAGGTGATCGGAACCGACCAGGGCCTGATCGACAGGCCGGTCGCGGTCGACGGCGCCCTGAACCTCTCCCCCGGCGAGCGCGCCGAGGTGCTGGTCGACTTCAGCGCGTTCCGCGGGCAGGCCCTCAAGCTGGTCAACACGTTCCAGGGCGTCACGCCCGGCACCTCCAACAAGCGCAACGACCTGCTGGAACCCGACGTGATGCAGTTCCGCGTCGCCGACCGCAAGCCGGCCACCCACTTCGCGCTGCCCCCGGTCATCTCGCCCACCTTCAAGCGGCTGACCCACGAGGACCTTCCGCACGACCACCCCCACCGGTGGGTGGTACTGGTCGGTCCCGGCTCGGCGAACCTTCCCGAACTCTGGGAGATGGAGGAGATCGATCCGGCGGGGATCACCTTCCCGTCCGCCGGGATCGTGCAGGTCCAGGACGCCCAGGGCGTGGTGAAGACGCTGCGCAGGACGGCGATGGCCTACGACGAGGGCAAGGCGTTCACCGCGGCGCACCACGGCGTGGAGACCTGGAAGTACCTCAACCTCGCGGCCGCCCCGCACCCCATGCACATCCACCTGGCCCACTTCCAGGTGCTGTCCCGCGAGAACTACGACGTCACCGGCTTCGACCGGGTCACCCGCGGTTCGGCCAGGCCGATCGCGTTCAAGGCCGCGTCGGTGCTCGAAGCGCACGAGATCGGGGAGAAGGACGTCATCCGGGTGGGCACGGCCGGTCAGATCGTCCCCGGGCCCAACGGCACCCCGGGCGAGCTCGTCACCGTGGCCGTCCGGTTCCCCGTCGTCGGCAGGGGCGTCCATCACTGCCACATGCTGGAGCACGAACAGCACATGATGCGCCCCCTCGTGGTGAGCCCGGCCGCACACCTCCACGCGGGCGGCGCGGGCGGCCACCACTGACGCAACGCCGAGTGCCCGCGCCGGTGAGACCGGCGCGGGCACTGCGGGCGGACCGCTCAGGGATTGAGCACCCAGGCGGAGTGGTGCGCGGTGAAGCCGAGGTGCGGGTAGTAGTCCGTCGCGGCGGGCGCCGAGAGCAGGACGATCTTGGCCTGCGGCGCCGCCTTGCGGGTCGCCTCGATCAGCTCCCGGCCGATGCCCGAACGCTGGTGGGCACGGACGACGGCGATGTCGGAAAGATAGGTCACGTACGAGAAGTCCGAGATGCTGCGCGCGATGCCCACGAGCTCGCCGTCGACACGGCAGGTGACGACCAGGTTGGCGCCTCGCACCATGGCCGCCATCCGCTCGGTCTCCTCGATCGGCCGGCGTTCACCGAGGCCCGACTCCCGGTAGACCCTCAGCACGTCCCCGAGGTCCAGGCCGGGACCGTCCTCCCGCTCAATGCTCCAGCTCACGAAGGTTTTCCAATCGCTTGTGAATGACGTCATGGTGGACCAGGAAGCGCTCGGGGCCGGGCAGATCGGTCGCTATCCCCTCGGTCCTGAGCAGGGTGAAGAAGTCCTCGCCGTTCGCGGCGTCCTGGATCATCCGGTACGTCCGCTCGCGCTCGCTGCCGCCCTCCAGCAGGTCGGCGAGCACCGCCGAGCTGTAGGCCAGCCCGTTGGTCTGGTCGATCGCGGCGCGCATCCGGTCGGGGAACACCTCGAGCCCCCGTACGAGGTCCGTCGCCGCGGTGACCTGGTAGTGCGCGACCGTCAGCGCGTCCGGCAGGACGACCCGTTCGACGGACGAGTGGGACAGGTCCCGCTCGTGCCAGAGCGCCACGTTCTCCAGCATCATCCCGGCGTACCCGCGCAGCAGCCTGGCCAGTCCGGTCAGGCGCTCGCTGGTCGTCGGGTTGCGCTTGTGCGGCATGGCGCTCGACCCCTGGTAGGCGGCCGTCCGGGGCTCCTCCACCTCGCGAACCTCGCTGCGGGACAGCAGCCGGACCTCGACGGCGATCTGCTCGACGCAGGCGCCGAGCGTCGCGATCGCCTGGACGAGCTGGACGTGCCGGTCCCGGGCCACGACCTGGCTCGGCGCCGGCTCCACCCCGAGACCGAGCACCTCGCACACGTGCTTCTCGACGAAGGGGTCGATCAGCGCGTACGTCCCGACGGATCCGGAGATCGTGCCCACGGCGACCTGCTCACGCGCGTCCGCCAGCCGCCGGACCGAGCGGTCGATCGCGAAGGCGAAGCCGGCGAGCTTGTGGCCGAACGTCGTGGGCTCGGCGTGCATGCCGTGCGTGCGCCCGATGCACGCCGTGTCCCAGTGCTCGACCGCCTTGGCCACCAGCACCCCGCGCAGCCGCTCCGCCGCGCCGGTCAGGAGGTCGCAGGCCCGGGCGAGGGTGTACCCGAGGGCGGTGTCCACGAGGTCGTAACTCGTCATGCCGAGGTGCACCCAGCGGGCGGAGTCGTCCGGCATGTCCTCGCAGAACGCGGCGAGGAACGAGAGGATCTCGTGGTCCCGCTCCCGTTCGAGCTCCGCGACACGCGCCGCCGAGGGCACCCGGGCCCGCCGGATGTCCTCCAGGGCGCTCGCGGGAACCCGGCCGAGCAGCACCTGCGCCTCGGAGGCCAGGACCTCGACCTCGGCCCAGGTGGTGTAGCGGGCCTGGTCGGTCCAGAGCTCCGCCATCTCGGGCAGCGAATAACGGGCTATCACGAGCCTTGTACCTCCTCAGGAATGACCACCGGCCCACAGGAGCGGAGGCGCCGCGCGGCGGCTTTCAGGCGACCTTGCGGACGATCTCCACGGCTCCGGAGTCCACGAGGGTCCGGATGTCCGCCTCGCCGCCGGCGAGGGCCAGGTCCATGTCGTGGAGGCGGTCGACGATCGACAGGACGACCTTTTCCGTGTGCGTCTCCTCGGTGCCCTCCCAGATCAGGTCCGGGAAAACGGTCAGATAGACCTTGTCGTTGCCCTGCGTGTAGATGTTGACTTCCATGATGTCCCGGAGAGCCATTCGGGCGTTGTAGATCAGAGTATTCATGTGAGCCACCGACTTTCGATATCCGATTTTTGAGAGAAACGCAGTCTGAGGCTTTCTCGCCGCAGGTCCTGACCCATCGTGGTCAGCCGCCGGGGGCGGCGGCATCTCCGACGTTGCCATGGTGGACCGCCCGCCCGGAACGGTGCCCGGCGTTCACTTGTTCAAGTGCGTGAAATCCGCAATCGAACAGGGCACCGTCCTTTGAGAGTGTTTGACAGAAAAAGCGCCCGCTGTGGAACATCGGTGTGTTCACAAATACGTCAGGCCGCGTCTCACGAAAAGCATCCGGAGTGCCATGAAAATCCTGTTCATCACCACGGGCAGCCAGGCCACCTTCTATGCCGCCGCACCGCTGGCGACGGCCGCACGGAACGCCGGTCACCAGGTCATCCTGGCCGGCCACGAACCGTGGGTGGAAACCGCGGAGGCCATCGGAATTCCCACGTTCTGCTACACGGTCGACCCGATCCGGCACTTCATGCGGATCACCAACCCGGGCAAGGGCCTGCGGTTCCCCCGGGAACTGGGCGACGAGGAGATGTTCGGCCAGGGCCGCGGCTTCGCCCGGATGGGTCTGGCCGGCGTGGAGTCCCTCCTGGACCTGGCGAAGGACTGGACCCCCGACGTGGTCGTCGGCAGCTCGCAGAGCTACGCGGCGATGCTGCTCGCCGCCCACCTCAAGGTCCCGTACGTGCGCCAGGTCGAGTACCTCGGCATCCCGCTCACCGGCATCGACCCGGGCGCCGAGGAGGAGCTCCGGCCCGAGCTGGAGCGCCTGGGCCTGGACGGGCTGCTCAAGCCCGACCTGCTCCTCGACTCGACCCCGCCGTCGCTGCGGCCGAACCACGACCCCACCGCCCAGCCGATCCGCTGGATCCCGAGCAACCCGCAGCGCCGGCTGGAGCGCTGGATGTACACCCGCCCCGAGGGCCGTCGCCGTGTCCTGATCACCTCGGGCTTCCGCAGCCTCATGTTCCGCGACCCGGGCTGGTCCATGCCGCTGCTGGTGAGCGAACTCAACGAGCTGGGGGCCGAGGTGCTGATCGCGGCGTCCCCCGGCGCCGCCGAGCGGTTCGGCTCGCAGCTGGGCGACGCGCGCGTCGGCTGGATCCCGATGGACGTCGCCGCCGGTACCTGTGACCTGGCGGTCCACCACGGCGGCGCGACCACCGCCACGACGCTCATGGCCAACGGCGTGCCGCAGCTGATCATCCCCGAGAACCCGCCGGAGTTCCCCCCGAACTACCACCGGGAGGCCATCGCCAAGGCCATCACCGACTTCGGCGCCGGCAAGACGCTGTGGCCGCAGGCGGAGCAGCCCGACAAGGCGCCGGGCGAAGTGATCGCCGCCGCCTGCCGGGAACTGCTGGAGAACCCGAGCTACACCGAGCGGACGCAGTTCATCGCCAAGGAGATCTCGACGCTTCCCACCCCCGCCGAGATCGTGCCCATGCTGGAGGCGCTCGCCTCCCGGTAAGTCCGGACCCCGGCAAGTCCGGACCCCGGCAACGCGAATCGCCCTGAGACCACGGAGATCCTCTCCATCGGTTTCAGGGCGATTCGCGTGTTCCCTGCGCCGGCCGGACGGCCGGGGCGGACTGCAGGGGCGGACTGCCGGCCGGGGGGACTGCCGGCCGGCACGTCGACGGTCAGGCGGCGGCGAGGGCTTCCAGTTCGAGCAGCACTTCGGCGGGGGTCGGCAGCGTCGCGGCCTCCGCGGCCAGGGTCCGCGTCCGCTCGGCGTACCGGGGGTCCGACAGGATCTCCCGGCAGCCCGCGACGATCACCTCGTCGGGGTTCCGCCCCGCCTCCGGCCGGTGCCGGTCCACCACCAGGGCCGCGCCGAAGCCGGCCACGGCCTCCGCGACGGCCTTGCCGTAACCGTTGTCGGGGATGATCAGCTGGGGCACGCCCGAGTTGACCAGCGTCATGGCGGTGGTCGCGCCTCCGTGATGGACCGCCAGGTCACAGGTGGGGGCGACCACGTCCAGCGGGAGCCAGCCGATGCGCACGTCGCCCAGTTCCGCGCCGAACCGCTCGGCCGCCTCGGGCAGCGCCGCGATCAGCACCTCGGCTCCCGTCCCGGTCAGCTCGTCCACCAGCTTCCGCAGCGAGCTGCCGGGGGTGTCGAGCATGAGGTTGCGGGTTCCCGCGGTGATCAGCACCCGGTGGCGCCCCTCGGGGCGCGTGTACATCCAGGGCTCGAGCCGGCTCTGGCTGACCCGGGGTACCCAGCGCATCGACCGCGCCGCGGGGGCGCCCGGCGGGCGGATGGACGGCGGGCACAGGTCGATGAAGAGGTCGGGCGCCGGCAGTTCGGTCAGTCCCAGGCGCTCCAGCTCCGGCTGGAGTTCCTGGACCGCCTTGCGGTCGCGGTGCGCCATCGGGGCGATGTGCCAGATGTGGCGGACGTAGGGGACCTTGAGGCGGGCGGCGAGCACCCTCGGGACGTGGGAGAGGCCGCCGACGACCAGGTCGGGGGTCCACGCCTGCGTCAGCTCCAGCAGGGCGTCGAGCCGGACGGTGGCCGTCATGGACTCCTGGCCGTACCGCATGCGCTCGGGGGTGATGCAGACGGCGGGAAGCCCGACGGACGCCGCGGCCGCCATCAGCGGCTCGTCGGCGGCCAGCAGGATCTCGTGGCCCGCGTTCCGCGCGGCCGCGGCGAGGGGGGCGACGCCGAAGACGGCCGCCTGGCTGCCACCGACGGTGAACAGTATTTTCATGGATGGAACTTCTTCCGGTGAGAAGGCGGATACGACGTTTCGGGGTTCTGGGCTCCTTCGGAATCAGCCCGCCTGGGCCACCTCCATGACGTATTGGCCGTAGCCGGATTTCGCGAGGCGGCTGCCGAGCCGGTAACAGGACTCCCGGTCTATGTAGCCCATGCGCCAGGCGATCTCCTCGATGCAGGCGATGCGCACGCCCTGACGGTGTTCCAGGACCTGGACGTAATTCCCGGCCTCCATCAGCGCGTCATGCGTTCCGGTGTCCAGCCAGACGAAACCGCGGCCCAGCGGGATGAGCGTGGCCTGGCCCCGTTCCAGGTAGACGCGGTTGAGATCGGTGATCTCCAGTTCGCCGCGCTCCGACGGCTCCAGCTCCCGGGCGATGTCCACGACCTGGTTGTCGTAGAGGTACAGCCCTGTGATCGCCAGGTTCGTCTGCGGCTTGGCGGGCTTCTCCTCGAGCGCGACGAGCCGGCCCCGGTCGTCGAGCGTGCCGACTCCGTAGCGCTCGGGGTCGCGCACCGGGTAACCGAAGAGGACGCAGCCCTCGATGTCCTGCGAGGCCCGCTGGAGCATGGGGCCGAACTCGTAGCCGTGGAAGATGTTGTCGCCCAGCACCAGGGCGACCGAGTCGTCACCGATGTGGTCCGCGCAGAGCAGGAACGCGTCGGCGAGCCCTCGGGGCTTGTCCTGCTCCACGTAGGTCAGGGAGATGCCGAGCCACGAGCCGTCGCCGAGGAGCCGGCGGAACATCTCCTGGTCTTCGGGGGTGGTGATGATCGCGATCTCGGTGATCCCGGCCAGCATCAGCGCCGACAGCGGGTAGTAAATCATCGGCTTGTCGTAGACCGGGAGCATTTGCTTTGATACACCGAGCGTGATCGGATGAAGCCTCGTACCATTGCCGCCGGCCAGGATGATGCCCTTCACCGTGGCGCCTCCTCAGTATTCGTGTCCATGAGAGCGAATGCCCCGCACTTTATATCGGCGGAACGGACGGCCGGAAGTCGCTTCGATGCCACAAGGGCCGTGAATATCGGCGGGCATTGACGAACAAAGCGCTACCTCTCCATGCTGGCGTACACCCCGGTTCAGGCACGCGAATTCCTATGCCCTTTAGGTGGACTGTGAAAATGGAAGATCTGACCCCCCTTCACGATTCCGAGCGAACGACCCGCATCGGCGTCATCGGGTGCGCCGACATCGCCGTACGGCGCGCCCTGCCGGCGATCCGTCAGTCGCCGTTCCACCTGGTGGCGGTCGCGAGCCGCTCCCAGGAGAAGGCCGAGGGCGTCGCAGCCTCGTTCGACTGCAAGGCCGTCGCGGGCTACGAGCGGCTCCTCGAACTGCCCGACATCGACGCGGTGTACATCCCGCTGCCGAACAGCGAGCACGCCGAGTGGGCGCGCCGGGCGCTGGACGCGGGCAAGCACGTTCTGATCGAGAAGCCGGCGGTGTCCAGTGCGGAGACCGCCCGGGACCTCGTCGCGCTCGCCGAGGAGCGCGGACTGCTCGTCATGGAGAACTTCGCGTTCCTCCGGCACCCCCAGCACGACCTCGCGCAATCCCTGGTGGCCGACGGGGCGATCGGGGAACTCCGCGCCTTCAACGGGGTGTTCGGCATCCCGCCGACCGACCCGCAGGGGATCAAGTACCAGGCGGAACTCGGCGGCGGGGCACTGTGGGAGGTCGGCTGTTATCCGGTGCGCGCCGCTCAGGCGTACCTCGGGGGGTCGCCGCAGGTTTTGGGGGCCGGCCTGGAGTTCGATCCGGAGCTGGGCGTGGACGTCTCCGGAGTGGCCCTGCTGCGGGGCGACGACGGCGTCACGGCAAACTGCTCCTTCGGCCTGTCCCACAGCTACCGGTCGACCTACGACCTCTGGGGTACCGAAGGGCGCCTGACGCTGGAGTGGGCCTTCACCCCCGCGCGGGAGGCCCGCCCAGTCCTGTGGCTCCAGCAGAAGGACCGCGAGACCAGGATCGCCGCGCCGGCGTCGGACCAGTTCCTCGGCGTGTTCAACGCCTTCCACGACGCCGTACGCGACCCGGCCGCACGCCCGGCGCACCACCACGACCTGCTGCGGCAGGCGGAGTTGATGGCCCGCATCCGCGCCCACGCCGTCGGCCGGGGGGACTCGCCGACCGGAAACGGGTGAGCACGTCGCGACAGCAGGAAGCGGCAGCCGGTGTCCGAGGA
>NZ_JBSGZI010000134.1:0-18081 GCF_053610945.1 Streptomyces sp. NPDC054849 | reverse complement strand
GCCGATGCCAGCCAACTGGGTGGGATCGGCCCTCCTGGGCAATGCCTGGCCGCGCTACGCCGACTTCTCCTGCGGGCCCTGGTCCTTCGGGACGATGCGCGGGACCAGCGTCGGGTTGACGTTGGAGCGGACCACGTCCGAGGTGATGACCACGCGGGCCACGTCCTTGCGGGACGGGACCTCGTACATCACCGACATGAGGACCTCCTCCATGATGGCGCGCAGGCCGCGCGCGCCCGTCTGGCGGAGGATCGCCTGGTCGGCGATCGCTTCGAGGGCCTCACGCTCGAAGTCCAGTTCCACACCGTCGAGTTCGAACAGCCGCTGGTACTGCTTCACCAGCGCGTTGCGCGGCTCGATGAGGATCTGGAGCAGGGCCTCGCGGTCCAGGTTGTGCACGGAGGTCAGGACGGGGAGGCGGCCGATGAACTCGGGGATCATCCCGAACTTCACCAGGTCCTCCGGCATGACCTCCTGGAACTGGTCGCTCGCCTCGATCTCACGCTTCGAGCGGATCGTCGCCCCGAAGCCGATGCCCTTGGCTCCCGCGCGCGACTCGATGATCTTCTCCAGGCCGGCGAAGGCGCCGCCCACGATGAAGAGCACGTTCGTCGTGTCGATCTGGATGAACTCCTGGTGCGGGTGCTTGCGGCCGCCCTGCGGCGGGACGGAGGCGGTCGTGCCCTCCAGGATCTTCAGGAGGGCCTGCTGTACGCCCTCGCCGCTGACGTCGCGCGTGATCGACGGGTTCTCGCTCTTGCGGGCGACCTTGTCGATCTCGTCGATGTAGATGATCCCGGTCTCGGCCTTCTTGACGTCGTAGTCGGCGGCCTGGATCAGCTTCAGCAGGATGTTCTCGACGTCCTCGCCGACATACCCGGCCTCCGTCAGCGCCGTCGCGTCGGCGATGGCGAACGGGACGTTGAGCATGCGGGCCAGGGTCTGGGCCAGCAGGGTCTTGCCCGAACCGGTCGGGCCGAGCAGCAGGATGTTGGACTTCGCGAGCTCGATCGCGTCGTCCCGGCCCTGCGCGCCGCCGTTCTCGCCGGCCTGGACCCGCTTGTAGTGGTTGTAGACCGCTACCGAGAGCGCCTTCTTCGCCGGCTCCTGGCCGACGACGTAGCTCTCCAGGAACTCGTAGATCTCACGGGGCTTGGGGAGTTCCTCCCACCGGACCTCGGAGGTCTCCGCGAGTTCCTCTTCGATGATCTCGTTGCAGAGGTCGATGCACTCGTCGCAGATGTAAACACCGGGTCCTGCGATGAGCTTCTTCACCTGCTTCTGGCTCTTTCCGCAGAACGAGCACTTGAGCAGGTCGCCGCCGTCACCGATGCGTGCCACGAGGTGCTTCCCCTTCGCCTGGGAGACGCCTGGTTCAGCGCTCCTGGTGCCTCATATCCGACGGTACCTTGCCGGGGGCCCCGAGCGGGGCCCCCTTGACGTGGTTCACATCGCCGAATCCGGCGACGTGTCCCAGCCAACTGGCGGCAAGGATCAGTGCGAGCTCTTACGGGTGGAGATGATCTGGTCGATCAGGCCGTACGCGAGCGCGTCCTCGGCCGTGAGGATCTTGTCGCGCTCGATGTCGTCGCGGATCTTCTCGATCGGCGTCGTCGAGTGCTTGGCCAGCATGGTCTCCAGCTGGTCGCGCATGCGCAGGATCTCGTTGGCCGCGATCTCCAGGTCCGAGAGCTGCTCACGGCCGGTGCCGCCGGAGGGCTGGTGGATCAGCACGCGGGCGTTCGGCAGGGCCATGCGCTTGCCGGGGGTGCCGGCGGCGAGCAGGACCGCGGCGGCGGAGGCCGCCTGGCCCATGCAGACCGTCTGGATGTCCGGCTTCACGAACTGCATCGTGTCGTAGATCGCCGTCAGCGCGGTGAAGGAGCCGCCGGGGCTGTTGATGTAGATCGAGATGTCGCGGTCCGGGTCCATCGACTCCAGGCACAGCAGCTGCGCCATGACGTCGTTGGCGGAGGCGTCGTCGATCTGCACGCCGAGGAAGATCACGCGCTCCTCGAAGAGCTTCGCGTACGGGTCGTACTCGCGCACACCCTGCGAGGTGCGCTCGACGAAGCGCGGGATGACGTAGCGGTTATCCACCTGCGGGCCGGTGTAGAGGCCGCTCGCGGAGAAGTTGTTCTGCATCTGGGTGTTCACCATCCTGGGGCGTTCTGCGGGCTGTCGGCTGCTGGGTACTGACGGTGGGTGCCGGGATCAGGCCCCGGTGCCGCCGCCGCCCGGAACGTTGGACGCTGCCGAGATGATCTCATCGATGAGGCCGTAGTCCTTGGCCTCCTCGGAGGTGAACCAACGGTCGCGGTCACCGTCGCGGATGATCGCCTCGACCGTCTGACCCGAGTGGAACGCGGTGATCTCGGCCATCCGCTGCTTGGTGCGCAGCAGGTACTGGGCCTGGATCTTGATGTCCGACGCGGTGCCGCCGATACCGGCGGAGCCCTGGTGCATCAGGATGTCGGTGTTCGGCAGGGCGAAGCGCTTGCCCTTGGCGCCACCGGTGAGCAGGAACTGGCCCATCGAGGCCGCCATGCCCATACCGATGGTGACGACGTCGTTCGGGATGTACTGCATGGTGTCGTAGACGGCCATACCGGCCGTCACGGAGCCACCGGGGCTGTTGATGTAGAGGTAGATGTCCTTCTCCGGCTCGGCGGCCAGGAGCAGGAGCTGCGCGGTGATCTTGTTGGCGATGTCGTCGTCGACCTGCTGGCCGAGGAAGATGATGCGCTCGCCGAGCAGCCGGTTGTAGACATGGTCGCCGAGGCCGCCACCGATGGACGGCTCACCCGCGGCGTAAGGCTTCAGATTCGTCACGTATCCACCTGCTCGTCTCCGACGGCCATGTGCCGTCTCAGCGTCTCGTTCTGGGGCCCGGTCCGGCCGGTGCGGACGAGTCCGCCGGCGTCCGGGTAATCACGTGCCCTCGTATTCATGGACCCTAACGCGCAGGTAGGACAACGCCATCCCGCTTCCCGAACTGTTCGCTCGGAGCGCAAGGTCCCGAAGCCTTTCGGGCGCCATGCGGAAGGGCCCGGACGCGGCTGCGTCCGGGCCCTTCGGGGCACTGCGGGTCCTGCTCGGCGGGCCTTCGCCCAGGGTGTTACTTGGCCTCGTCGGCCTTCGCCTCGTCGTCACCGTCGACGGCGGCCTCGGCCGCCTCGGCGGCCTCGGCGTCCTGCTCCTCGTCCTCGTCGGACAGGTCGACGATCTCACCGTTGGTGTCGACGACCTTGGAGGCCTCGACGACGACCGCGAGGGCCTTGCCGCGGGCGACCTCGCCGACCAGCATCGGAACCTGGCCACCCTCGACGACCGCCTGGGCGAACTGGTCGGGGGACATGCCGGAGGACTGGGCACGGCGCATGAGGTGCTCGGTGAGCTCCTCCTGGTTGACGCCCAGCTTCTCCTTGTTGACGAGCGCGTCGAGGACGAACTGGGTCTTGATGCCCTTGATCGCCTGCTCGGAGGTCTCGGCGTCGAACTCCTCGACCGTCTTGCCCTGGAACTCCAGGTACTTCTCGATGGTCAGACCCATCTGGCCGAGCTGGTGGTGCTCGAGGTTGTGCTTGCGGGTCTGGACCTCGTCCGCGAGGAGCTTCTCGGGGATCGGGACCTCGACGAGCTCCAGCAGCTTCTCCAGGACGCGCTCCTGGGCCTGCGTGGCCTGGTCGTACTGCTTCATGTTCTCGAGGCGCTTGCGGCTGTCGTCCTTGAGGGCCTCAAGGGTGTCGAACTCGCTCGCCATCTGCGCGAACTCGTCGTCCAGCTCCGGCAGCTCGCGGGCGGAGACCTTGGTGACCTTGACGGTGACCTCGGCGTCCTTGCCCTCGGCGGAGCCGCCCTTCAGCTGGGAGGTGAAGGTGGCCTCGCCACCGGCCTCCAGGCCCTTGACGGCCTCGTCGATGCCCTCGAGGAGCTCGCCCGAGCCGATGGTGTAGGACACGTCGGAAGCGACGCCGTCATCCAGCACCTCGCCGTCGACCTTGGCCTCGAGGTCGATCGTGACGACGTCGCCGTCCTGGGCGGCGCGCTCGACGTCCTTGGTGGACGCGAAGCGGCCGCGCAGCTGCTCGACGGACTTCTCGACGTCCTCGTCGGAGACCTCGATGGCGTCGACCTCGACCTCGATGCCGGAGTAGTCCGGGATCTCGATCTCGGGACGGACGTCGACCTCGGCGGTGAAGGCCAGCAGCTCGCCGTCCTTCAGCTCCGTGATGTCCACCTCGGGCTGGCCCAGCGGGTTCAGGTCGGCCTCGTTGACCGCCTCGGTGTAGAACTTCGGGAGGGCGTCGTTGACGGCCTCCTCCAGCACCGCACCGCGGCCGAAGCGCTGGTCGATGACGCGGGCCGGGATCTTGCCCTTGCGGAAGCCCTTCACCGTGACCTGCTGGTTGATCTTCTTGTAGGCCGCGTCGAGGCTGTCCTTGAGCTCCTCGAAGGGCACCTCAACAGTGAGCCGAACCCGAGTCGGGTTCAGGGTCTCCACGGCGCTCTTCACGGTTTGGTCTCCTTGGTGGCTGACTGCTGGGGGTCTCCCCCGTCACGCTGTGATTCAGCGGTTCGGTGGATCGGGCCCGGTACATCAGACACACGGGCACGCAGCTTGCATAGTAACCGCAAGCGGCAATCAGCCCACAACGCGATCTTGTGGTGGCCTCGAGGAATCCCCGGAGAATCCCGGAGGAATCGCGAAGAAGACACTGCTGTGGTCGGGGTGGCCGGATTCGAACCGACGACCTTCCGCTCCCAAAGCGGACGCGCTACCAAGCTGCGCCACACCCCGTCGGTGCGACACGTAGGGTACATGCATGGAGACCCTCTGATGTGCGGGGTTTCCCCAACCCGTTTCAGGCGGGTCTCCGGCGCGGCGTCGAAATAGTGGTGTGCACTCCCCGCGAGCGACCCGCTAGGATGCTGTCCGTGCCGCGGTCCCCGGACCTGCGGCGCACGGTGCGGGTGTAGCTCAATGGTAGAGCACTAGTCTTCCAAACTAGCTACGCGGGTTCGATTCCCGTCACCCGCTCTGAAGCACGAAGGGCCAGGTCAGAGGATGTTTCCTCGACCTGGCCCTTCGTCGTTCCCGGGTGTCGTGATCAGACGGGCAGCCCCTTGGCCCCCGCCTCTCGACACGCCTGGACCACAGCCTCGGAGCGTCGCGCACCGACCTCCCGTACGTGAAGGCGGCGCCGGCGGTCAGAGCTTGATGTTCGCGATCATCGTCGCGACCGAGTTCAGGAAGCGGTTCACGTCGTCCGCGATCGAGCTGGACGCCAGGAAGAAGCCGAAGAGGGCCGCGACGATGGCGGGGCCCGTCTTGATGTGGTTGCCACGGATCAGCACCACCAGGATGACCGCCAACAGAACCACCACTGACAGCGAAATGGCCACTACTGATCACACCTTCGGTCGTCCCCTGGTCGGCCCGGGGCGCACGGCCAGGCACACCCCCACATGGACCATCCTCCCACCAACGGGCCTCGGCTATACGCGCCGTGACGAACAGCCATGATTCCGTTTCCGTCAACCATGCGCGCGAAGGACATATTTCGGGCGTCGTGCGTGCGTCAAGGAGCGGTGAGGCCGAGGAGGGAACGGACATGCGCGTACTTCGCGGTCAGCCGCTCGCGGGTGGGGCCGTCCAGCACCGAGAGGCGAACCGGGTCGGCGTTGTGCGCGAGGTCGGCCTCCTTGACCAGCAGGGCGCCCGGAGTGGCCAGGATGCGGGCCGTGTACTGCTCGACCGGTTCGCCGGGGCGCTTGGTGACCGCGAGGACCATGTCCTTCACGGACTGAGGGAGGGCCGCGGAATCCAGCCAGGTGAGGCTGAGCGCCTCGTCCTCGATCGCGTCGTGGAGCCAGGCCGCCGCCTGCTGTTCGGGGGTGCCGCCGCGCAGGCGGACGCCTTCGGCCACGGCTGCGAGGTGCTCTGCGTACGGCCGGCCGGCCTTGTCGGTCTGGCCCTCGTGCGCACCGCGCGCCAGGGCCTCGACCTCCACGAGTGTCAGGGGACGGCTCGTCATGCGATCTCCCTCGCTGCCTTTCGGAGGGCCTCGGCGGCCCGGCGCACATCCGCCTGTGTCGTACGCCAGTTGGAGAACGCGGCGCGCAGGGCGGGGGTTCCCGCGTAGACGGTCGGGGTGACGAAGACCTCGGCGGCCGCCGCCTCGCGCAGGGCGGTCAGGCGGGCCGCGGTGGGGGCCTCGGCGAGGGTGAAGCAGACGACGTTGAGGCGGACCGGGGCGAGGAGGGTGAAGGCGGAGTCCTCCTCCACGGCGGCGCCCAGGGCGCGGGCGCAGGCGATGTCGCGTTCGACGATCTCCCGGTGGCCCTGGCGGCCGTAGGCGCGCAGCGTGAACCAGGCGGCGAGGGCGCGCAGCCGGTGGGAGTTCTCCGGGGTCAGGTGGACGAGGTCGGGGGTGTCGCCGAGCGGGCCGAGGTAGGCGGCGGAGTTCTGGAAGACGCGGGCCTGCAGGTCGCGTCGGCGGGTGAACTGGACGGCGCTGTCGTAGGGGACGTTGAGCCACTTGTGCAGGTCGATGCAGAGGGAGTCCGAGGCGTCGAGGCCGTCGGCGAGGTGGGCGTGGTCCGGGGACAGGGCGGCGAAGGCGCCGAACGCGGCGTCGGTGTGCAGCCAGAAGTCGTGGCGCGGGCGCAGGGCCGCGATCGCCGGGAGGTCGTCGAAGTCGACGGTGTTGACGGTGCCCGCGTTGGCCACGACCACGGCCGGTCCGGGGGTGTCGGCGAGGGCGCGGTCCAGGGCGGCGGGGTCGACGGCCTCCCGGCCGGGCAGGGTCGGGACCCTGACCAGGCTGTCACGGCCCAGGCCGAGGACCGAGAGGGCCTTGGCGATCGAGGAGTGCGGGGCGCCGGAGAGCACGCGGACCCTGCCGAGGGCCGCCACGCCGTCCTCGGCCGGCGAGACGCCGAGGCGTTCGCCGAGCCATTCGCGGGCGATGGCGAGGCCGGTGGTGTTGGACATGGTGGCGCCGCTGACGAACGTGCCGGTGTGGGCGGGGGTGAGGTGGAAGAGCTCGCGCAGCCAGCCGACGGTCTCACGTTCGAGGTCCTGGCCGGCGCCGTCGAGGGTGGAGTTGGAGTTCTGGTCGTGGACGGCGGTGAGCCAGTCGCCTGCGAGCGCCGCGGGGGTGGCTCCGCCGGTGACGAAGCCGAGGTAGCGGGGGCCCGCCGAGGCCGAGAGCCGAGGCTCCCAGCGGTCGCGGAAGGCGGCGAGGGCGGCGTCCGCGCCGGCGGCGTGCTCCGGGAGGGCCTCGGGGTCGTGCGGCGGTGCGGTGGGCGGTACGACGGCCCGCTCGTCCAGGGTGGCGAGCGCGTCGGCGGCGGCGCGGCGGGTGGCGTCGAGGAGGTCGGGGAGCCGGGCGAGGTCGGCGGCGAGCATGCGGTCCATGGGGGCACGGTAGGCGCGGCCGGGGTCGCGCGGGCGGGCCAATCCGGGGGCAGTGGCCCGCCCGGTGCGGGCGGCGGCCGTCGTAGGCTCGGCGGATGATCGCGAAGCTGTGGACACGGGGCGTGGCCGGGGTCGTCGTCGTGGGGGTGCTGGCCGCGGTGGCGGGGTGCGATGCGCCGCCGGCGCCGAGGGCCGCACCGGGGCCGACCGCGACGGCGAAGCCGGTCCGGACGGCGCAGCCCGGCACCGGCCCGTCGTGCCCCGAGGGCGGGGTCCGGCTCGTCGAGACCGACGGGAACGCCGCGATGGGGCTGCGGGTGGCGGGCTTCCAGCTGGTCAACTGCGGTGCGCAGCCGTACGTCCTGGAGGGCTACCCGCGGGTGTCGCTACGGGACGACCGCAACGAGCCGGTGGAGGTCTCGGTCGAGCACGGCGCGGCGGGGATCACCACGGGGGTGCCGCACATCGACGCGGCGCCCCAGCGGGTGACGCTGGCGCCGGGGCAGACTGCGTCGGTGTGGATGGTGTGGCGCAACCTGGTCACCGACGGGACGGTGACCGCCACGACGGCGTCGATCGTGGAGGTCGAGCCGCGCCCCGGCGCTCCCCGTCTGAGCCTGCGGACGGCTCACCCGGTCGACCTCGGGAACACCGGGAGGCTGGGGCTCGGCCCGTGGACGGCGACCGCCCGGTGATCGTCCGGCCCCGGGGCCGCGTCAGGCGCCCGCGCCCTCGGGCGTGCGGCGGGTCATGGGCGGTCTGCTGCAGGTCGGGAGGGCAGTCGGCGGCGGCCGTGCCGCCGGCCGGCGGACCGGGGGCAGGGCCCGGCGGCCGAGGGCAGAGCCCGGCGGGCCGAGGGCAGAGCCCGGCCAGGTCGGCGGCGGCCGTGACGCCACCCGGCGGACCGGGGGCGCCACCCGGCGACCGAGGGCGGGGCCCGGCGACCGAGGGCGGGGCCCGGCGGACCGTGGGCGCCACCCGGCGGACCGTGGGCGGGCCCCGGTGGACCGGCGGGCGGGGCCGTCCCCCGCCCTCCTCAGGCGGAGCGGCGGATCAGCAGCAGCGCGCGGTCGTCGTTGACGTCCTTGGCGACCTTTTCGATCAGGTGCCAGGTCGCGCCCTCCCAGCCGGCGGCGACGTAGCGGTCGGCTTCGCCGGTGAGGCGGTCGATGCCCTCGCTGATGTCGCGGTCGGCGGTCTCGACGAGGCCGTCGGTGAAGAGCATCAGGACGTCGCCGGGGCGGAGGTTTCCGCGGGCGGGGGTGAACTCGGCGCCGTCGTAGACGCCGAGCAGCGGGCCCTCGCCGGACTGCTCCTGCCAGCGGCCGGTGCCCGCGCAGAGCTGGAGCGCGGGGAGGTGGCCGGCCGAGAGGAGTTCGTAGTCGCCGGTCTGCAGGTCCAGGACGAGGTGGATGGAGGTGGCGAAGCCCTCGTCCCAGTCCTGGCGGAGCAGGTAGCCGTTGGCGGCGGGCAGGAAGCCGTGCGGCGGCAGCGCGCCGAGCAGCCCGCCGAAGGCACCGGACAGCAGCAGGGCCCGGGAGCCCGCCTCCATGCCCTTGCCGGAGACGTCGGTCAGGACGATCTCCAGGGTCCGGCCGCCGTTGGTGCGGGCCGCGACCACGAAGTCGCCGGAGAAGGACTGGCCGCCGGCCGGGCGCAGGGCCATCTCGCGGTGCCAGCCGCGCGGCAGGGCGGGCAGCTTGCTCTGGACCCGGATCCGTTCGCGCAGGTCGAAGAGCATGGTGCCGCCGCGCCGCCAGGGCACGCCGACGCGGCTGCGGAACTGGGCGATGACCAGTCCGAAGAACCCGCAGGCGGCGACCACCAGGACGGTGCCGGGGGTGACGCGCGCCGGGCCCTGGGTATAGGGGCCGAGGACGAGGGCCTCCACGATCAGCGCGGCCGCGGAGGCGGCGTACAGGGCGAGGAGGCTGGCGGGGCGCAGCAGCAGGCCGCCGGCCACGATCGGCAGGACGAGCGCCGAGGGCGAGAACCAGACCGGCAGCATCAGCGTGCCGCAGGCGATGGCGGGGATGGTGAGCAGGAGCCCGCCGAAGGCGAGCCAGTCGGAGGCATCGCCGCGGAAGTAGTCGACCGCGGATTTGCGCAGGGCGGTGCGGCCCCGGTGCGACAGCATGCGCATCCGGGCCATGAGGGTTTCCACGCGTGCTCCGGCCATTGATCCGGGACCCTATCCATCCTGACTGTGGATGCGCAGGGGTACCCCCGGACCTGGGGCTGCGGGGTGCCCGAAAACTCGTCGACCTGGGTCGGAATGCCCTGATAGGGATGACCGTATGGCTCTTGAGATGCGCGTATTGCAGGCTGATGAGTGGGATGTCTGGTACGACCACCTGGAACTGGCGTTCGGCGGCGTGCCGGACTCCCCCCAGGAGCGGAAGCTGTACGAGTCACTGACGGAGCCGGAGCGCTCGCTCGGCGTCTGGGACGGCGACACCTGCGTGGGCTCGGCCGGCGCCTTCGGTTTCCGTCTCTCCGTGCCGGGCGGGGCGATCGTCCCGGCAGCCGGCGTCACGATGGTGGGTGTCTCCCCCACCCACCGGCGGCGCGGCGTGCTCCGGTCCCTGATGCGGCGCCAGCTGGACGACATCCGTGCGGGTGGCGAACCGCTCGCCGTGCTGACGGCCTCGGATCCGGCGATCTACGGGCGGTTCGGCTACGGCACCGCGACGTACGCCCTGGCGTTGGAGATGGACACGACCCGGGTGCGTCTGTCCGTGCCGCCGGGCACGGACGGGGTCCGGCTGCGCCTCGTCGACCCGGAGCGCGCCCTGTCCGACTGCGAGAGGGTGTACGCGGCCCTGGTCCCCGGGCGGCCGGGCATGCCGGCCCGCCGGCCCGGCTGGGAGCGGATGCCGCTGCTGGACCCGCCCGCGATGCGCGACGGCGGGTCGCCGCTGAAGTGCGTGGTCGCCGAGCGGGAGGACGGCGAGGTGGTCGGTTACGCCCGCTACCGGGTCAAGGCCGACTGGGGTCTGGACGGTTCGGACGGCAAGGTCGTGGTGAGCGACCTCGACGCGCTGAACCCGGCGGCGTACGCGGCGCTGTGGCGCTACCTCTTCTCGATCGACCTGACCTGGACGGTACGGGCGTCCAGGCGGCCGGTGGACGATCCGGTGCTGCACCTGGTGAGCGACGTCCGGCGGTCGCAGCCGCGCACGCGGGACGCGCTGTACGTACGGCTGGTGGAGCTGGCGGCGGCGCTGGAGGCGCGGACCTACGGGGCTCCGGCGGACGTGGTCCTGGAGGTCGAGGACGCGTTCTGTCCGTGGAACGCGGGGCGGTGGCGGCTGGTCGCGGACGGCAAGGGCGCCGCCCGCTGTACGCGGACCGGGGAGCCGGCCGAGCTGGAGCTGTCGGTGCGCGAGCTGGGGTCGGCGTACCTGGGCGGGGTGACGCTCACCTCTCTCGCGGCGGCGGGCCTGGTGCGCGAGCTGCGCGAGGGCGCGCTGACGGAGGCCTCGCGCGCCTTCGCCGGGGACGTGGCCCCCTGGCTGCCGCACGGCTTCTGACGGTCAGCGCTGCTGACAGGCCGGGCACCAGAAGAGGTTGCGGGCGGCGAGACCGGCGGTGCGGATCTCGCCCCCGCAGATGTGGCAGGGCAGGTTCGCCCTCCGGTAGACGTACACCTCGCCGCCGTGGTCGTCGACCCGCGGCGGCCGGCCCATCGCCTCGGGCAGGTGCTCGTCGCGGACGGTGTCGATGCGGTTGTTGCGCACGCCCTCGCGCATCAGGGCGGCCAGGTCGGCCCACATGGCGTCCCATTCGGCGCGGGTGAGGTCCTTGCCCTGGCGGTACGGGTCGATGCCGTGTCGGAAGAGGACCTCGGCGCGGTAGACGTTGCCGACGCCGGCGACGACCTTCTGGTCCATCAGCAGGGCGGCGACGGTGGTGCGGGAGCGGGAGATCCGGGCCCAGGCGCGGTCGGGGTCGTCACCGTTGCGCAAGGGGTCCGGCCCGAGCCGGTCGCTTATGGCCCGCTTCTCCTCGTCCGTGATCCACGCGCAGGTGGTCGGGCCGCGCAGGTCGGAGAAGTAGTCGTCGTTGGCCAGGCGCAGCCGGACCGTGTCGGTGGGCGGCGGGGCGGGTGCGGGGCCGATCGCGTACTTGCCGAAGAGCCCGAGGTGGATGTGGATCCAGCCGTTCCCCTCGAACCCGAGGAAGAGGTGCTTGCCGTGGGCGTCGACGCCGTCAAGGATCCGCCCGTCGAGCAGGGCCGCACTGTCGGCGAACCGCCCCTGGGGGCTGCCGACGGCGACCTCGCGTCCGGCGAACCGGTGGAGGTGGTCCTCGGCGAGACGGTGGATCGTATGCCCCTCGGGCACGGCAATGCTCCTCGACATGAGAAAACGGCCGTGGGGCGCGCCCCGACCGGGGGAGCGGCCGCGCGCGGGGGGAGGCCAAGAGCGCGTTGGGCGGGCGGGGGGGGCGGGGCCGCGGGGGGCCCCGCTGGGCCCCCCCTTTTCCCCAGCGGGGGGGGCCCGCGCGCGGCGGGGGCCCCGGGCCCGGACGGGGGGATCAGCCCTGCGGGTGGTGGGCCGGGATCGGGGGGAGCTCGCCGGTCTGCTCGTAGGCGGAGAGCATGTCGATACGACGGGTGTGGCGCTCCTCGTCGGAGTACGGCGTCGCCAGGAAGGCCTCGATGAAGCTGACGGCCTCCTCCTGCGTGTGCATCCGGCCGCCGACGGAGATGACGTTGGCGTTGTTGTGCTCACGGCCGAGCTGGGCGGTCTGGACGCTCCAGGCCAGGATGGCGCGGACGCCCTTGACCTTGTTCGCGGCGATCTGCTCGCCGTTGCCGGAGCCGCCGATCACGATGCCGAGGCTGTCGGCGTCCGCGGCGGTCTTCTCCGCGGCGCGGAGGCAGAACGGCGGGTAGTCGTCCACCGCGTCGTAGATGTGGGGCCCACAGTCGACGGGCTCGTGGCCGTTGTTCTTGAGCCAGTCCACCAGGTGGTTCTTGAGCTCAAAGCCGGCATGGTCGGATCCGAGGTACACGCGCATGGGACGAGTGTGGCACGGGGAGGCCCGGCAGCCCGCAGCGGGTGTCGCGTAAGTCACTTCTAAAGCTCAAGTAAACCCAAAGAACGCAGATGGGACACGGTGGGGCTTTGGTCCGGGACGTTCGCCCCCAGGCAACGATCCGGATTGAGGTCTTCCGTCCTGCGTTCATCTCAGGTTTGAATGCCGGGGCTCGCAACCCGAGAACCTAAGGATCCGTCCATGAGCTCCACGACGACCCTTCAGAAGGAAGGCAACCCCACCGGTAACCCCGGTGACGGTCAGCCGTCCGACGGTCTGAAGGCCGGTCTCAAGAACCGCCACCTGTCCATGATCGCCATCGGTGGCGTCATCGGCGCCGGTCTCTTCGTCGGCTCCGGCGGCGGTATCGCCAAGGCCGGTCCCGCCATCCTGATCTCCTACGCGCTGGTCGGCGCGATGGTGGTCTTCGTGATGCGGATGCTGGGCGAGATGGCGGCCGCCAGCCCGAACTCGGGCTCCTTCTCCGCGTACGCCGACCGGGCGCTCGGCCGCTGGGCCGGCTTCTCCATCGGCTGGCTCTACTGGTTCTTCTGGGTCGTCGTGCTCGCCGTGGAGGCCACCGCGGGCGCCGCCATTCTCGAGAACTGGATCCCGGCCGTCCCGCAGTGGGCCTGGGCGCTGATCGTGATGGCGGTCCTGACCGTCACCAACCTCGGCTCGGTCGCCTCCTACGGTGAGTTCGAGTTCTGGTTCGCGGGCATCAAGGTCGTCGCCATCGGCGCCTTCGTGATCGTCGGCATGCTGGCCGTCTTCGGCCTGCTGCCGGGCTCCGACAACCCGGGCGCGGGCTTCGCGCACCTGACCGACGCCGGGGGCTTCTTCCCCAACGGTTACGGCGCCGTCCTCACCGGTGTGCTGATGGTCGTCTTCTCCTTCATGGGCAGCGAGATCGTCACGCTGGCGGCCGGCGAGTCGGAGAACCCCCGCAAGGCGGTCACCCAGGCGACCAACTCCGTCATCTGGCGGATCGGCGTCTTCTACCTCGGCTCGATCTTCATCGTGCTGACCCTGCTGCCGTGGAACGACAAGTCGATCACCGAGAAGGGCTCGTACGTCGCCGCCCTGGACTCGATCGGCATCGCGCACGCCGGCACCATCATGGAGGTCATCGTCCTGACCGCCGTGCTGTCCTGCCTGAACTCGGGCCTGTACACCGCCTCCCGCATGGCCTTCTCGCTCGGTGAGCGCGGCGACGCCCCCAAGGCGTTCGCCAAGGTCAACTCCAAGGGCGTGCCGGTGGCCGCGATCCTGGGCTCCACGGTCTTCGGCTTCGTCGCCGTCTACTTCAACTACGCCTTCAAGGACACGGTCTTCAACTTCCTGCTGAACTCCTCGGGTGCCATCGCGCTCTTCGTCTGGCTGGTGATCTGCTTCACCCAGCTGAAGATGCGCGGCATCCTGGTCCGCGAGGCCCCGGAGAAGCTGACCGTGAAGATGTGGCTCTTCCCCTGGCTGACCTGGGCCACCGCCGCCCTGATCATGTTCGTGATCGGCTACATGTTCGTGGACGACGCCAACCGCGAGGTGGTCACCCTGTCCACGCTGGTCGCCGGTCTGGTCGTGGCCGTCGGCGTGGTGCTGGACTTCCGCCGCAAGCGGGCCGCGCTGCAGGGCTGACCCCTGGTCGCGTACGTACGACAGAGCCCGGCCCGCCGTCACCGGCGGGCCGGGCTCCGGCGTAGGGGGGCTGGTCAGCCGCGGCGGCCGGCCAGCTTCCAGGCGGCCGGCAGGGCGCCCATCGCGAGGGCGGCCTTGAGCGCGTCGCCGAGCAGGAACGGGGTCAGGCCCGCCGCGACGGCGGCGCTCAGGGACATGCCGGTGGCGGCCATCAGGTAGGGCACGCCCACGGCGTAGATCACCGCGGAGCCGAGCGCCATGGTGCCCGCCGTCCGCAGGACCGAGCGGTCGGTGCCCCGGCGCGCGAGGGCGCCGACCAGCGTGGCGGCGAGCAGCATGCCGAGCACGTAGCCGAAGGACGCGCCGCCGGCGCCGGAGGTGCCGTTCGCGAACCAGGGCATCCCGGCCGCGCCCAGGAGGGCGTACAGCGCCAGCGCCAGGAAGCCGCGGCGGGCTCCGAAGGCGGTGCCGACCAGCAGCGCCGCGAAGGTCTGGCCGGTGACGGGGACCGGGGAGCCCGGTACGGGTACGGCGATCTGCGCGGCCAGTCCGGTGAGCACGGCTCCGCCGACGACGAGCGCGATGTCGCGGACGCGGCTCGCGGGCAGCAGGTCGGCGAGGACGGCGCCGGGCCGGAAGGAGACGGAAGCGGTGCTCATCGAGGGCTCCGGAAGGGTCGGGGTGACAGGACGATCACCGACGTTAGTCCGCGGCCCGCCGCGCCCCCACCGCCACCCGACACAAAGGCATACTCCTCGGTTTGGTGGAGACCGCACAAAGACCCTCGCTCACACCCGTGTTCGCGTGATCCGTGTCACGGGGAAGATCCGACAACACTTCCGTTTTGCACGCAAGGCCGCCGCTCGGTGAGACTGTAGGGTCCCGCCAATCCGGATGCGGAGCCCCACCGCCGCTGGGCCGAACGAGAGTACGAGCACCCCTCATGCGCGACCGCTTGCCCGAAGCTCCTCCGATGACGGGCGACCTGCCCGCGGAACCCCTCAGCCACAGCCTCAAGCAGCGTCACCTGACCATGCTGGGCCTCGGTGGCGTGATCGGCGCCGGCCTCTTCGTCGGCTCCGGCGCCGGCATCGGCATCGCCGGTCCCGCGATCATCTGCTCCTACCTGCTCGCGGGCGTCCTCGCGATGCTGGTGATGCGGGCGCTCGGCGAGATGTCGGCCGCGATGCCCGCGTCCGGCTCCTTCTCGGTCTACGCGGAGAAGGCCCTCGGCCGCTGGGCCGGTTTCTCGGCGGGCTGGCTGTACTGGTTCCTGCTGGTCGTGGTGCTGGCCGTGGAGGCCACCGGCGCCGCGAAGATCGCCAACGGCTGGGTGCCCTCGGTCGACCAGTGGGTCTGGGTGCTGCTGTTCATGGTGGTCTTCACCGTGAGCAACCTGGCCGCCGTACGGAACTTCGGCGAGTTCGAGTTCTGGTTCGCCGCCCTGAAGGTCGGGGCGATCGTGCTGTTCCTGATCCTCGGCACCCTCGCGATCTTCGGCCTGCTGCCCGACACGGACCCCGTCGGCACGGCCAACCTGACCGGGCAGGGCGGCTTCTTCCCGGCAGGCATCGGCGGCGTGATCGCCGGCATGCTCGCCGTCATCTTCGCCTTCGGCGGCCTGGAGGTCGTCACCATCGCCGCCGCCGAGTCGGACGACCCGGCGCGCTCCGTGTCCCGCGCGGTGCGCAGCGCGGTGTGGCGCATCCTCTTCTTCTACGTCGGCTCGATGGCGGTCATCGTGACCCTGCTGCCCTGGGACTCGCTGGAGCCGGGCCAGAGCCCGTACGTCGCCGTCCTGGACTCCATCGGCATCCCGGCGGCCGGCCAGATCATGAACATCGTGGTGTTCGTGGCACTGCTCTCGGCGCTCAACGCCAACCTGTACGGGTCCTCGCGCATGGTCTTCTCGCTCGCCGAGCGCGGCGAGGCGCCGAAGGCGCTGCTGAAGGTCTCGGGCGGCGGGGTGCCGCGCCGCGCCGTGTTCGCTTCGGTGGCCTTCGGTTTCGTGTCGGTGGTGCTGAACCTGCTGTGGCCTGAGACGATCTTCCTCTACATGCTCAACGCGGTCGGCGCCGTACTGCTGTTCGTGTGGGCCCTGATCGCCGTCTCGCAGCTGAGGCTGCGCCGGATCATCGAGCGGGACATGCCTGAGCGGCTGACCCTGCCGATGTGGCTGTTCCCGTACCTGACCTGGACGGCCCTCATCGGGATGGCGGCGGTTCTGGTCCTGATGCTGTTCGACGATTCCGCACGGCCGCAGCTGCTGTGGTCCTCGGGCGCGGCCGCGCTGGTCCTCGCCGTGGCGGGGGTGCGTGAACTCCGGGCCCGCAGGGCCTGACCGTCGGCGGCCCGCTCGCTCCGGTGTCCGCGACGTCGCCGCGCGCGTACGGACATGATCACGAACCGTGAACTCACCGTCCGCATACCGGACACGGAACATCCGGTAATCGGACGGTCGGCAGACTGGGGCACCTCCTCACGTCCCCCCGCACACCGGACAGGCACACCCTTCATGAGTCAGAGCACCCTGACACCGCCCGAACCGCAGCAGACCGACACCGGGTCACCCCTCGGCAACGGACTCAAGCAGCGCCACCTCTCGATGATCGCCCTCGGCGGCGTCATCGGCGCGGGACTCTTCGTGGGATCCGGCGCCGGCATCGCCGCCGCGGGCCCCTCGATCGTGCTCGCGTACGCCGCGTCCGGGATCCTGGTGATGTTCGTGATGCGGATGCTCGGCGAGATGTCGGCGGCGAACCCCGCCTCCGGCTCCTTCTCCGTTCATGCCGAGCGGGCCATCGGCCCCTGGGCCGGATTCACCGCCGGCTGGATGTTCTGGACGCTGCTGTGCGTGGGCGTGGCCATCGAGGCCATCGGCGCGGCGCACATCATGACGGGCTGGTTCCCGGGCACCCCCTCCTGGATGTGGGTGCTGGTCTTCATGGCGCTGTTCTGCGGCTCCAACCTCGCCGCCGTCTCGCACTTCGGCGAGTTCGAGTTCTGGTTCGCCGCCCTCAAGATCGGAGCGATCGGGCTGTTCCTGGGCCTGGGCGTGCTCGCCGTCCTCGGCCTGCTGCCCGGCACGGGCGCCCCTGGCACCGCCAACCTGCTGCACGACGGCGGCTTCCTGCCCCACGGCGTGGACGGCCTGTTGGTCGGACTGCTGGCCTCGGTCGTCGCGTACGGAGGGCTGGAGACGGTGACCATCGCGGCCGCAGAGTCCGAGGACCCGGTCGCGGGCGTGGCCAAGGCCGTGCGGACCACCATGTGGCGGATCGCGATCGTCTACGTCGGCTCCATGCTGGTCATCGTCACCCTGCTGCCGTGGAACGACCCGGCGGTCACCACGGACGGCCCGTACGCGGCCACCCTGGACCGCCTGGGCATCCCGGCCGCAGGCGAGATCATGAACGTGGTCATCCTGATCGCCCTGCTGTCCGCGATGAACGCCAACGTCTACGGCTCCTCGCGCATGGCCTACTCCCTCGTCTCCCGCGGCCAGGGCCCCAAGGCGCTGGGCAAGGTCACCGGCAGGGTGCCGCGCCGGGCGGTGCTCGCCTCCTGCGGCTTCGGCTTCGTCACCGTCCTGCTGTCGTACCGGTATCCCGACACGCTGTTCGCCTGGCTGCTGAACATGGTCGGCGGGGTCATCCTCGTCGTCTGGGGCTTCATCGCCGTCTCACAGTTCCTGCTGCGCCGGCGCCTCGAGGGCGAGGCCCCGGGCAAGCTGGTCGTGCGGATGTGGGGCTTCCCGTATCTGACCTGGGTGGCGCTGGCCGCAGTGGCCGGGGTCCTGGTGCTGATGGCGATGGGCGAGGACACCCGCGTTCAGGTGGTCTTCACCGGCGGCCTCACCCTCGCCCTCGCGGTGACCGGATACGTGGTGCAGCGCCGGGCCGCGTCCGGGATCTGACGGCCCCGCAGACCGAGGCGGGCGACGGGCGACAAAACCGCGCCCCCCCAAGCAGTAAAGA
>NZ_JBSGZI010000133.1:0-18759 GCF_053610945.1 Streptomyces sp. NPDC054849 | reverse complement strand
CACAAACGGTGTCCGGCCCCGGCCGACAGCTCAACCACACCACACCCCAGCGGGGTTACTTCTTACGGCGACGCCCGCCCGCAGCCTTCTGCGCCTTGCGCCGCTCGGCCCGCGTCATCCCGTCCCCCTCGCCGGAGGCGACATCGCTCTCGAAGTCGCCCTCGATCACGCCGCCCTCTCCGTCGACGGTCGGAGCCGAGAAGTGCAGCCGGTCCGGACGCTGCGGAGCGTCCAGCCCCTTCGCCCGGATCTCCGGCCGCGCACCGGCGCCCGCCGCAGCCGGCGCCTTCGTCAGGGACGGCGCCGCGTCCTGCACCGGAAGCTCCTCGACCTGCTGCTCGACCTGGACCTCCAGGTTGAACAGGTAGCCGACGGACTCCTCCTTGATGCCGTCCTGCATGGCGTTGAACATGTCGAAGCCCTCGCGCTGGTACTCGACCAGCGGGTCCTTCTGGGCCATCGCCCGCAGGCCGATGCCCTCCTGCAGGTAGTCCATCTCGTACAGGTGCTCACGCCACTTGCGGTCGAGCACCGACAGGACCACGCGCCGCTCCAGCTCACGCATGATCTCGGAGCCGAGCGTCTTCTCGCGCGCCTCGTACTGCTCGTGGATGTCGTCCTTGACGGACTCCGCGATGAACTCCGCGGTGATGCCGGCGCGGTCGCCCGCGGCCTCTTCGAGCTCCTCGATGGTGACCTTCACCGGGTAGAGCTGCCGGAAGGCGCTCCACAGGCGTTCCAGGTCCCACTCCTCGGCGAAGCCCTCGACCGTCTCGGCCGCGATGTACGCGTCGATCGTGTCGTCCATCATGAAGCGGACCTGCTCCTGGAGGTCCTCGCCCTCCAGGACGCGGCGGCGCTCGCGGTAGATGACCTCGCGCTGGCTGTTGAGGACCTCGTCGTACTTCAGGACGTTCTTGCGCGTCTCGAAGTTCTGGGTCTCCACCTGCGACTGGGCCGACGCGATCGCGCGCGTCACCATCTTGTTCTCGATCGGCACGTCGTCGGGGACGTTGGCCATCGCCATGACGCGCTCGACCATCTGCGCCTTGAACAGGCGCATCAGGTCGTCGCCCAGCGACAGGTAGAAGCGGGACTCGCCCGGGTCGCCCTGTCGGCCGGAGCGGCCGCGCAGCTGATTGTCGATACGGCGCGACTCGTGGCGCTCGGTGCCCAGCACGTACAGCCCGCCGAGGTCCTTGACCTCCTCGAACTCCGCCTTCACCGCCGCCTCGGCGCGGGTGAGCGCCTCGGGCAGGGCGTGCGCCCACTCCTCGATGTGCTCTTCCGGGTCCAGACCGCGCTGGCGCAGCTCGGCCTCGGCGAGGTCGTCCGGGTTGCCGCCGAGCTTGATGTCGGTACCACGGCCGGCCATGTTCGTGGCGACGGTGACCGCGCCCCGGCGGCCGGCCTGGGCGACGATCGTCGCCTCACGGTCGTGCTGCTTGGCGTTGAGCACCTCGTGCGGGATGCCGCGCTTGGAGAGCTGCTGGGAGAGGTACTCGGACTTCTCGACCGACGTCGTACCGACGAGGATCGGCTGGCCCTTCTCGTGCTTCTCCGCGATGTCGTCGACGACGGCGGCGAACTTCGCGACCTCGGTCCGGTAGATCAGGTCCGGCTGGTCCTTGCGGACCATGTCGCGGTTGGTCGGGATCGGGACGACACCGAGCTTGTAGATCTGGTGGAACTCGGCGGCCTCGGTCATGGCCGTACCGGTCATGCCCGACAGCTTCGAGTAGAGGCGGAAGAAGTTCTGCAGGGTGATCGTGGCGAGGGTCTGGTTCTCGTCCTTGATGTCCACCCCTTCCTTCGCCTCGATCGCCTGGTGCATGCCCTCGTTGTAGCGGCGGCCCGCGAGGATACGGCCGGTGTGCTCGTCGACGATCATGACTTCGCCGTCGATGACGACGTAGTCCTTGTCGGCCTTGAAGAGCTCCTTGGCCTTGATCGCGTTGTTGAGGTAACCGACGAGCGGGGTGTTCACCGACTCGTAGAGGTTCTCGATGCCGAGCCAGTCCTCGACCTTGGCGACACCGGCCTCGTGGATGGCGACGGTGCGCTTCTTCTCGTCGACTTCGTAGTCGCCGGTCTCCTCGATGCCCTTCAGCGGCTGGCCGGCCTCGCCCTTGGTCAGGCGGGTCACCAGCTTCGCGAAGTCTCCGTACCACTTCGTGGCCTGGTCGGCCGGGCCGGAGATGATCAGCGGGGTGCGGGCCTCGTCGACCAGGATCGAGTCGACCTCGTCGACCACGGCGAAGTTGTGGCCGCGCTGGACGAGCTCGTCCTGCGACCAGGCCATGTTGTCGCGCAGGTAGTCGAACCCGAACTCGTTGTTCGTGCCGTAGGTGATGTCGCAGTTGTACTGCTCGCGGCGCTGCGCCGGCGACATGTTCGCCAGGATGCAGCCGACCTCCAGGCCGAGGAACTTGTGCACCCGGCCCATCAGCTCGGAGTCGCGCTCGGCCAGGTAGTCGTTCACCGTGATCAGGTGGACGCCCTTGCCGGACAGCGCGTTCAGGTACGCGGGCAGGGTGCCGACGAGGGTCTTGCCCTCACCGGTCTTCATCTCGGCGACGTAGCCGAGGTGCAGCGCGGCGCCACCCATGATCTGGACGTCGTAGTGACGCTGGCCGAGGACGCGCTTGGCGGCCTCGCGGACGGTCGCGAAGGCCTCGGGCAGCAGGTCGTCCAGGCTCTCGCCGTCCTGGAAGCGCTGCTTGTACTCGTCCGTGAGCGCCCGCAACTCGGCGTCGGAGAGGTTGACGAAGTCCTCTTCGATGGAGTTGACCTGGTCCGCGATGCGGTGCAGTTTGCGCAGGATCTTGCCTTCGCCTGCACGCATGAGCTTGTTGAAGACGGACACCGAGGTTTGTCTCCTTGCCGGTCGGGCCTGGGCACTGTACGTACACGGGCACGGCAGGTGGGCCCCACCGCAACGGCCATCGTAAGCGAGGACGTGGCCACGTCGGGAGGTCCGCCGTTCCCGTGAGGGCACGGGTGCCCGGATTGAGAACGTACGGGGGACACCGAAGGTGCCGCATCACCCGGCGGGATTCCCGAAAAGTGTTCGCCCCGGACGCCCCGGCGGCAGCAGAATCCGTTCATGGAGCCCACCTCACTGACCACTGACCGCCTCGTGCTGCGACCGTTCGCCCCCTCCGACGAGGACGAGGTGTACGCCGCCGCCCAGGACGCGGAGATCCAGCGGTGGACCGAGGTCCCCTCCCCCTACGAGCGCGCTCACGCGAACAGCTGGGTGAACGAGATCGTGCCGGCCGGCTGGCGCGAGGACACCGCGTACAGCTTCGTGATCCGGCTCGGGGACGAGGGCCCGCTGGTGGCGGCCCTGGGCGTGCACCCGCGCGGCGAGGCCGTGTTCGAGATCGGCTACTGGACGGCGAGGGAGCACCGTGGGCGCGGCTACATGACCGAGGCCGTCGGCGCCGCCGCCCGCTGGGCCTTCACCGAGCTCGGCGCCGGACGCGTGGAGTGGCGGGCCGACGTCGGCAACCGGCCCTCCCGGGCCGTCGCGGAGAAGGCCGGCTTCAGGATCGAGGGGATCCTGCGCGCCGGGATCACCCACCGCGGCACCCTGCGCGACTGCTGGGTCGGCTCCCTGCTCCCCTGCGACCTCGGCCTGCCGTCGCGACTGCCGTACCTGCCCGCTGTCAGTGGCGCGTCCTAAGCTCCGCACCATGACATCGCTCTCGCTGTCCGCCGACGAGGCCCGCCGGATCGCCCTGCGCGCGCAGGGCTTCCTCGGGGCTCCCGACCGACGCGGCGGGGTCCGCGGGGTCCTGCGCCACCTGGGCGCCGTACAGCTGGACACGATCTCGGTGCTGGCGCGCTCGCACGAGCTGATCCCGTACGCACGCCTCGGCGCGGTCGGGCGGGACACCGTGGAGCAGGCCTACTGGACCGAGCAGCACGCCTTCGAGTACTGGTCGCACGCGGCCTGCATCCTGCCCATCGAGGAATGGCCGCATTTCGCCTTCCGCCGACGGGCCAACCGGGAGCGCGGCCACCGCTGGCACGTCCTGAAGGACAAGGAGCTCTCGACGCGTGCGGTCCTGGACCGGCTGAAGGCCGACGGCCCGCTGACCTCCACCGAGCTCGGCGGCGCCAAGAACGGCGGCGAATGGTTCGAGTGGTCCGAGACCAAGATCGCGGTGGAGTGGCTCCTCGACACCGGCGAGGTGGTCTGCAGCGAGCGCCGCGGCTGGAAGCGGGTCTACGACCTCCCCGAGCGCGCCGTTCCCGACGCGCTGCTCCATGACGACCTGGACGACCGGGAGTGCGTGCGCCGCCTGGTCGCCCTGGCCGGCCGGTCCCTGGGCGTCGGCACCCGCGCCGACATCGCGGACTACCACCGCCTCAAGGGGGAGCAGTTCGACGAGGTGATCGCGGACTCCGGGCTGGTGCCGGTCGAGGTGGAGGGCTGGACCAAGCCCGCCTGGGCCGACCCGTCGGCGCTCGCGACGGCCCCCCGGGGCCGCCACCGCACGACGCTGCTGTCGCCGTTCGACTCCCTGGTCTGGGACCGCCCCCGCACCGAGCGGATCTTCGGCTTCACGCACCGCCTGGAGGCGTACGTCCCCAAGCCGAAGCGGATACACGGGTACTTCGCGATGCCGCTGCTGGCGGGCGGCCGGCTCCAGGGGCGCGTCGACCCGGCCCGCGAGGGCCGCACGCTGGTCGCCCGGCAGCTCTCCCTGACCTCCCCCGGGGCCGCCGGCCCGATGGCGCGGGCCCTGCGGGAAGCGGCGGAGTGGGTGGGGTGCGAGGACGTACGGATCGACCGCGCGAGCTCACCCGCGGAAGCCGCGGCCGTCGCGGCGGAACTGGCCGCCCTTTAGCTCTCTGGCCGCCCTCTCGCCCTCTGGGAGGCCGCGGCCCCGGCGGCCGGGCCGGCCGCCGGACAGGTCCGCTAGCGGATTTCGAGGATCTTCTCGCGCATCGCGTAGACCACGGCCTCCATCCTGGAGTGCAGCTGCAGCTTCTCCAGGATGTTGCGGACGTGGTTCTTCACGGTGTTCTCGGAGATGAACAACTCTTTGGCGATGTCGCGGTTGTTCATGCCGGTGGCCACCAGTTTCAGGACCTCCAGCTCCCGGTCCGTCAGCCGCGGCGCCGGCACCAGCCGCCGCTCGTCGGTCCGCTGGATCATCGACTTGAACTCGGTGAGGAGTTTCGACGCCATCGACGGGCTGATCTGCGACTGGCCGTCCGCCACCGCCCGGATCGCCGTGGCCACCTCGTCCGTCGAGATCTCCTTCAGGAGGTACCCGGTCGCGCCCGCCTTGATCGCGTCGTAAAGGTCGGCCTCCTCGTCGCTGATCGTCAGCATGATGATCTTGGCGGAGGGCGCCACCTCCTTGATCGAGGTGCACGCCTCGATCCCGCCGCGCCGGGGCATCCGCACGTCCATCAGCACGATGTCCGGCAGCAGGTCGGCCGCCTTGTCCACCGCCTCCGCGCCGTCCCCGGCCTCGCCGACGACCTGGATGTCCTCCTCCTGCGCGAGGACGATCTCCAGTCCCCGCCGGAAGAGCGCGTGGTCGTCGACCACGAGCACCCGAATGGGTTCCCCGGCCGAGGCCCCTGCGGGATCGGCCGACGGGTCCGCCCCTCGGCCGCCCGCGCCGTCCTCCCCGCGTACCGGCCCGAAGCTGTCCGCCATCGTTCCCTCCCCCTGCATGTGCTGAGCTGCCGGGCCAACCGGACACACATCGCAGCCGGTTGACTGCCCGCCATGATTCCATGCCCGCACCATGGCGCGGGGGGATGCCGGTGACCCTCCTGGCGGATACCCGTCATGCAGGTGCCCCCGCGGAGCCGCCGGAGCGGTCCGCGAGGGCAACGAATGGTGTGCTCAGCCGCCGAGTGCGCCGCCGGCGCCGCCTCGCGGCTCCTCCGAGCTGGAGGCACCGTCGGGGTTCACATGGATGACGCCGTAGTCGTAGGCGTGACGCCGGTAGACGACACTGGGCAACTTCGTCTCGGAGTCGACGAAAAGATAGAAGTCGTGGCCGACCAGTTCCATCTCGTACAGAGCCTGGTCGAGCGACATGGGCGCGGCCGAGTGGGTCTTCTCGCGGACGATGAGCGGGCCTTCGCCCTGCACTTCGAGAGATCCGATCCGGGTGATCGGAACCCCCTCCGCCTTCTCCTCGGTGACCGGCTGGCCGCTGCCGTTCAGCGACGCGACGCCCGGCACGACGTCGGCGACCTCAGCCGCCGAGAGCCGGCCGTTGCCACGGCGGGTGTAACGCTTGTCGTGCTGCTTGCGCAGCCGGGCCTCCAGCTTGTCCTGAGCCAGGTCCAGTGCCGCATACGGGTCGGCGGCTGCCGCCTCGGCACGGATGACGGGGCCCCGCGAATGCAGGGTGATCTCCACGCGGTCGGAACGGTCGGCCTGGCGCGGGTTGTGCTCCTTGGACACCTCGACGTCCAAGCTGATCACCTTGGCGTCGAGCTTCTGGATCCGCTCCGGATTCAGCTTCTCGGCCACGTGCTTGCGGAACCGCTCGGGCACTTCGGTCTTGCGGCCCTTGACGACGATGTCCACGCAGAACTCCGTTCCCGGATAGCTCCACCCGACGGGGCGAAGCGTCTCCCTTTCGCACCAGACTCCGGTGAAGGCCGGAGCCTCGGACTTGGCGACTTTCACCTCCTCCTCCCCCATCGGCAAGATCTACACCCCACCGACTTCGGAGTCGAGAGACAGCCTCCTGAGTTCCTTACAACCGAACATATCCCTCTATGACGGTTGTCGGCACCCGCTACCGGAATGTACTTCCAGTCACTTGGCTGTTCCCTCGTACTACCTGCAACGATGGGCCTTCCCCGCCAGTTCCAAATCTATTCACGAGATTTTGGTTCCGTGGGAGTTGCCGGCCCCGCCGTCCCCCGCGGGCGCCGTCCGAAGGAGTCCGCCGGCGCGGCCACCACCGCGGCCCGCAGCGCCGCCCCCGGGCCGTCTGCCAGGCCCGCGGCGCGCACCGCCCGGGCCGCCTCCGCCAGCGTCGCCCCCGTGGTGATCAGGTCGTCCACGAGGACGACCCGGGCCCCCGCCGTCAGCCGTGGCCCGTCCCGGCACACCGCCAGCGCCCCCGCGAGGTTCTCCCGGCGCTGCCGGGCACCCAGCCCGGCCTGGTCCGCCACGGCCCGCCGCAGCCGCAGTACGGGCGCCACGCGCGCGGGAACACCGGCCCGGCGCAGCCGCCCCGCGGCGGCCAGGGCGATCCGGCGCGCCGGATCGTGCCCGCGTGCCCGGACCTGCCGCCGCGCCGAGGGGACCGGCACCAGCACCACGTCCCCCGACCCCGTACCTCCCGCACCGTCGGCCGCGCCCGTCACACCCACCACACCCGTCGCACACGTCGCACCCCCACCGCCCGGCGCATACCTCCCGCCCGCCAGCACGGCCTCCGCCAGAGCGCCTCCGAGCACCTTGGCCAGCGGCAGCGCTCCGCGCTCCTTGTGAGCCAGCAGGAGAGCCCGTACGGCCCCGTCGTAGACGGCTGCGGCCTGTACCACCGGAAGCCCCTCGGGCCGCGGAGACGGGCGCACGGACCCCGCCCCGGCCCCGCTCAGCGCACCTCTGCAGTCGGCGCACACCAGCGAGCGGACCGCCCCGCAGCCGGCGCAGTCGACCGGCAGGACCAGCCCGGCCAGCTCCTGCCACCACCCGCGCATGACTCCACGGTGACGGGCCGGACCGGAGCCCGCCACCCCTGTGGACGACACACGGCCGCAGGTCAGCCGGGGGCGCGCCGAACCCGGCCGCAGGTCAGCCGGGGCACACCGGAACCCGGCCGCACCACGCCGGCAGGCCCAGCCGACCCCTCAGCCCCAGCAGGCCGCTACGCCGGCACGTCAGCCCGGGTACACCGGAGCCCGGCCGCCCGCCGCCACCGTCACCGTGCGCCACTGCGCCCCCGGCGGCAGCCACACGATCCCGTCATCGTCGGAGTACGCCACCACCGGCTTCGGCTTCGACTCGTCCTCCGTGGCCGCGACCGAGACTGCGGACAGCCCCGTCGCCCCGGGCAGGCTCGCCGCGACCATCGAACCGTCCGCCAGCATGTAGCGGGCCTGCTGGACGCCGCCGCTCTCCCGGCCCACCACGAGCAGCCGGCCGTGCGGCGCCCAGCTCATCGCCGTCACGTCCGCCATCTGGGGTGCCGCCGGGCGCAGCTCGCGCACCGAAACCGCCGAGGAGTCGCTCTTGCCGTCGGGCCGTTCGATGCGCCCGGTGTACAGCTTCTTCAGAGCGCCCTCCTCCACGAGCAGCGCGATCCGCACCCCGTCGGAGGACACCTTCAGCGAGGCGATCCGCCTGCCGTCGAGCCCGGCCACCTGTACCTTCTCCGCGGTCCCGGCCCCGCCCGGCACCCGGTACAGCCCGAGCTGCTGCGGAGCGCGGTCCGCGACCCACAGGTCGCCCGACGCGTCCCAGCTGGGTGCGGTCAGCAGGTCCGCCTTGCCGCCCTTGCCGACCAGCACCGGCTGCGGCATCGGCCCGCCGCCCACCAGCGACACGACGTGCAGACCGTGCCCGTCCTCCGAGACCACGGCCGCGCGCCGCTCGTCGTACGAGACGGCCGCCGCGCTGACCTTGAACCCCGGAGGGGTGGCCAGCGGCCCCGGCACCACGTCGGGACTGTTCTGCTCGTCCTCGCTGCTCGTGTCCAGCTTCATCCGGACCAGGCGCTTCTCGTTGTCGACGAAGTACTGGAACTCGGGAATCTTGGGCCGGTTGGCGATCGCGGCCGCGCTCACCTCGGTCACCGAGCACAGCGAGGACGACGACTTGCCGTCGGAGCGCAGCACTTCGACCTGGTCGAGCCGGGAGCCCGTCAAGTCCTTGACGGTGTAGAGGAGTTGGGTGGCCATCTTCTTGCACTGCGGCTGCGCGACGTTGTCCGCCTTGTCGTTGAGCGGCACGCGCAGCGTGTTCTGGCCGTCGTACGAGAGGGACTTGGTGCCCTCGCGCAGTTCCGTCCCGGTGGGGAAGCTGGACTCGACGACGGGACCGAGCCACCTGGACGGCCCGGCGAGCAGCGACTGCACCGTCTGCGTGGTCGGGTCCATCCGCGAGTCCGGGTCGGTGCGCTGGCGCACGTAGACCGGGTCGGCGACGAGCGTGCCGCCCGCGAAGTAGTACTTGTTGACCGGCATGTAGATGCGCTGGAAGTCCGACTCGCTGAGCACGAGGCCGCTGGGCGGGGTCGAGATCCGCCACTGGCCGTTCTCGTCCTGGACGAGCTGGAGGAACTCCTCGTACTGCCCGTTGCCGCTCTCCGGCTGGTAGGCACTGCGCTCGTCCACGGTCGCGAGCTTCTTGCCGGTCACCTTCCAGCGGGGCCCCTCGGGGTCCTTCTCGCCGCGGACCGAGACCCGGTTGAGGCCGGAGGAGAGCACGGTGACGGCGGAGCCCGGCTTCCAGTTCTTCGCGGCGGCCTCGGTGAGGTACTTGCGGGCGGTCTCCAGCTGCGGGTCGTCGCTGGTCATCGCCTCCAGGAAACCGTCGACGATGTCGGCCGCACTGGCCTTGTCGGCGGGCGGCACGCCGAACACCCGGACCTGGGAGTCGACGCCCTGCGAGGCCTGCACCGGGCGGATCTCGCCGTGGTCGGGCATCGACGCGCAGCCGGCCAGCAGCAGACCTGCCACGCCGAAGGCGTACGCCCGTACGGTGCGCGACCGCCGGCCCCGTACCCGCGCGCGCCCGGCGCGCGCGTTCTCGGGCTCAGCGTCCATCGGCTCGATCCTCCTGTTGTGCCTGCTCGGCGGGTCGGGCCACGACGCGGGCTCCGTTGCCCGGCAGGGCCGTCGGGTCGGCGGGCACCGGCAGCGCTCCGGCGGCCGGCGACCGCGGGGGTATCGGCGACCGGTCGCCGGTGTCCGCGGCCGGGCGGTCCGCGGTCCGTCCCGCGGCCTCGGCGGCGGCCCTGGCCCGGTTGGCCCGGGAGTCCTCGGGCTCCAGAGGGATGGGCGAGCCCCGCAGCGGCTCGTCGGCCGTGCGCGGCAGGGTCAGGCGGAACTGCGAGCCGCCGCCCGGCTCGCCCCACGCCTGCAGCCAGCCGCCGTGCAGCCGGGCGTCCTCGACGGCGATGGACAGGCCGAGGCCGGTCCCGCCGGTCGTGCGCGCCCGCGCCGGGTCGGCCCGCCAGAAGCGGTTGAAGACGCGGGTGGCCTCGCCGGGCTTGAGCCCGACGCCGTAGTCCCGTACGGCGACGGCGACGGCGCCGCCCGCGGACGCCAGCCGGACCACCACATCGCGCCCCTCGCCGTGCTCCACGGCGTTGACGACCAGGTTGCGCAGCACCCGCTCCACGCGACGGGCGTCGGCCTCGGCGATGACGGGCTGGGTGTCCCCGAGGACCCGGATGCGGGTGCCCTTGTGCTCGGCGAGCGGCTCGGCCCCGTCGATGACGCGGCGCACGACCTCCCGCAGGTCGATCGGCTCGGCCTCCAGGGCGGCCGCGCCCGCGTCGAACCGGCTGATCTCCAGCAGGTCGGCCAGGAGCGACTCGAAGCGGTCGAGCTGCCCGGCGAGCAGTTCGGCGGAGCGCGCGGTGATCGGGTCGAAGTCGACCCGGGCGTCGTGGATGACGTCGGCCGCCATCCGTACCGTCGTCAGCGGGGTGCGCAGCTCGTGCGAGACGTCCGAGACGAAGCGGCGCTGCATCCGGGACAGCTCCTCCAGCTGCTGGATCTTGAGCTGGAGGTTCTGCGCCATCTTGTTGAAGGCCTCGCCGAGGCGCGCGATGTCGTCCTCGCCGGTGACCTTCATCCGCTCCTGGAGCCGGCCGGCCGAGAGCCTCTCGGCGATCCCGGCGGCCATCCGTACGGGGGTCACGACCTGGCGTACGACGAGCCAGGCGATGCCGCAGAGCAGGACCACGACGAACAGCCCGGCGGTCACGATGGTGACCTTGATCAGGTTGAGGGACTCTTCCTCCTGCGTGAGCGGGAAGAGGTAGTACAGGTCGTACGGATCCCCGTTGATGTCGGAGAGCCGTTTCCCGATGACCAGCGCGGGCTCGGGCGTCTTCTTCCCGTCCCCGCTGGTGTACCGGATCTCAGAGAAGGTCTTGAAGGCTCCGGTGGCGTGGTTGACGGCCCGGCGCAGCGGCAGCGGGACGCTCGCGGTGGGGTCCACGTTGCCGGAGGCGCGGGCGCCCTTGACGCCCTGCGCGCCGGGCAGCGGCTGCTCACCGGTGCCCGCGCCGAGCGCGACGACCTCGAAGGCGGTCTGACCGCCACTGGCCAACTGCTTGACCAGGGAGTTCATCCACGTACTGGCGTCCCGGCCGACCTTGTTGTCGAGGCCGTCGGGCCCGTCCACGGTGGCGGGGGCGTTGGCCTTCTCCTGTGCGACCGCGAACCCTCCCGCGGCCTGGCTCTGCGCGGCCTCCTCCTTGGCGTCGAGGAGGCCCGTGCTGACCTGGGCGATGACGACGAAGCCCAGCGCGAGGACCACGGCGAGCGAGATCAGCAGAGTGGCGGCGACGACCCGGAGCTGGATGTTGCGGCGCCATAGCCGGACAGCCGGAAGCAGCGGCCGGCGTACGAGGCGTACGCACAGCCGCAGCACGGAGCTGCCCGGCGCTCCCTCACGGAGCAGGCCGCCGGCGCGCAGCTTCCCCCAGCGGGAACCACGCCGATCCCTGCCGGACGTGCCGGACTGCACCTCAGCTGGGTCCGGCCTTGTAGCCGACACCGCGCACCGTCACGACGATCTCGGGGCGCTCCGGGTCCTTCTCGACCTTGGAGCGCAAACGCTGCACATGCACGTTGACCAGGCGGGTGTCCGCCGCGTGCCGGTAGCCCCAGACCTGCTCCAGCAGCACCTCGCGGGTGAACACCTGCCAGGGCTTGCGCGCGAGGGCGACCAGCAGGTCGAACTCGAGCGGGGTCAGGGCGATGGAGGCACCGTCCCGCTTGACCGAGTGCCCGGCCACGTCGATGACCAGGTCACCGATGGCCAGCTGCTCGGGAGCGGGCTCCTCCGAACGGCGCAGACGGGCCCGGATGCGGGCGACCAGCTCCTTCGGCTTGAACGGCTTGACGATGTAGTCGTCGGCCCCGGACTCCAGGCCCACGACGACGTCTACGGTGTCGCTCTTGGCGGTGAGCATGACAATAGGCACGCCGGACTCGGCGCGGATCAGCCTGCAGACCTCTATGCCGTCCCTTCCGGGCAGCATGAGGTCGAGCAGCACCAGATCCGGCTTCGCCTCCCGGAAGGCAGCAAGTGCCTTGTCACCGTCCGCTACGAACGACGGCTCAAAACCTTCTCCACGCAGCACAATGCCGAGCATCTCGGCCAGCGCGGTGTCGTCGTCGACGACAAGGACGCGTCCCTTCATGGTTGACATCATCCCATTAGCTAATCGTTACCCGGCGGTGAGCTGTCCCACAGCCAAAAGGGCTGGAAATCGCCCCTCGGACCTGCGTGGAGATCAGCTCGACCAGTCTGCCCCGGATCCGGGCGACAATTGAAGGTACGGGCTGGCGGAGATCCGGGGGGACGCCTGATCCGTTCGGGGCCCCTACGTGGCACGATGGCAGCGACCAGCGCCCCCGCCGCAGCAGGTGCACGTGAAGGAGCGACGATGAACGACTCTCCGGGCTGGGCTACGCCCGGATCCTCTCCGTCCGACGGCGAGCGGCCGGGAACCCCCGCCGACCAGCCATCCGCCGACGGTGGCGCGCAGCAGCCCAGCCGGCCCGCGGACGACCCGAAGTGGTCCGCCGAGCAGCCGCCCCCCGGCCAGTGGTCGAGCCCGGGCAGCAGTGAGACCCCGCCGCCCGCCACCCCGCAGCCCGGGACCGGCTGGGGCGGGTACCCCCAGCAGCCCGGACAGGCCCCGTACGGCGGCCAGCAGGCCCCGCACGGCTCCCAGTGGGGCCAGCCGGGCGCCTGGGGCAAGCCCCCGGCCGCCAAGCCCGGTGTGATCCCGCTGCGCCCGCTGGGCCTCGGCGAGATCCTCGACGGCGCGGTCGCCACCCTGCGCACCCACTGGCGCTCCGTGCTGCCCATCAGCTTCACCGTGGCCGTCTTCGCGGTCCTGGCGATCACGCTGATGCAGGGCTTCATGGTCGACCGGATCGAGGAGCTGGACCGCGCCTCCGCCGACTCCGACGAGGTCATCAGCGCCCTGTCGGGCACCCTGGTGGCAGGCGCCGGCGCCCTGGTCGTCACGTTCTTCTGCACCATCGTGGCCACCGCCATGCTCACGATGATCTACAGCCGCGCCGTCCTGGGCCGCCCCTCCTCGGTCGGCGACGCCTGGCGCGAGTGCCGCCCGCAGCTGCTCCGACTCGCCGGTCTGACCGCGCTGGTCGCCCTCGGCGGCGGCGTGATCATCGCCATCGGCTTCGTACCGGCCGTCATCGCGGCCGCCGCCGGCATGGGTGCGGGCGGCGTCCTCCCCATCGCCATCCTCGGCGGCCTGGCCGGCTTCGCCGTCTGGGTGTGGCTGTACGTCCGGGTCAGCCTCTCGCCGTCCGTGCTGATGCTGGAGCGCAGCGGCGTCTTCCGCAGCATGAGCCGCTCCGACAAGCTCGTCCGCAACTCCTGGTGGCGCATCCTCGGCATCACGGTGCTCGCCTCGGTGATCGCCGGTTTCGTCGAATTCATCATCGGCATCCCGTTCACGATCGTCGCGCTCGTCAGCGAGGGCGTCTCCGGCGGCTTCGACTCCGACGCCGCCGCGATGAGCTGGACGTACCTGATCATCCTGGGCGTCGGCCAGGTCATCGCCATGACCATCACCCTGCCCTTCAAGGCCGGCGTCTCCGTGCTCCTCTACGTCGACCAGCGCATCCGCCGCGAGGCCCTCGACCTGGAGCTGGCCCGCGCCGCCGGAGTCGAGAACTACGGCGCCGCCACAGGCACCCCCGGTACGCCGGGCACCCCTGGTACGCCGGGCGCCCCCGGCCCCACGCCCCCTCCGACCGGGAGCTGATGCGATGACCAGCCCGGGGGGACTGCCCATCAGCGAGACACCGCCGGTGACGACACCGCGCGAAGCCGCCCGCGAGGCCGCAGAACGCGAGCTGTCCAAGCCGATGTACCACGAGAACGACCCCAGCCTGCTGGACCGCGCTCTGCGCCGCTTCCTCGACTGGGTGGACGACCTGTTGAGCGCCGCCGCCGGGGCGACCCCCGGCGGCACGCTGGGCGTCGTCGTGATCGTCCTGCTGATCGTGCTGGCCGTGGCGCTGCTGTGGTGGCGCCTCGGCACCCCCGGGAAGGTCCCCGCCGGCGCCGGAGCCCTGCTGGGCGAACGCGTCCGCAGCGCCGCCGACTACCGCACCGAGGCCGACGCGCACGCCGCCGCCGGCCGCTGGACCGAGGCCGTCCAGGCCCGGATGCGGGCCCTCGTCCGGTCCCTGGAGGAGCGCACCCTGCTGGATCCCCGCCCCGGCCGCACCGCCGACGAGGCCGCCGCCGAGGCCGCGGTCACCCTGCCGGGTCACGCCGCGGACCTCCGTACGGCCGCCCGCGTCTTCGACGACGTCACCTACGGCGGCCGCGTCGCCGACCAGGCCATGTACGCACGCCTCCGCGACCTCGACACGGCCGTCGAACGCACCCGGCCCGCCCTGGCCGGGACGGGGGGCACCGCATGACGCACCCTCAGGACCCCCGCACCAGCCACCCCGGGATGACACCCCCTCAGGGCGCCGGCACCACCGGCCACAGGCCCGGCATGACACCCCTTCAGGACCCGGCTGCACCCGGCCGGGACTCCGGCACGACCGGCCCGCACCCGGCCTCCGCACCGGCGTCCCCGCCCGAAGCCCCGGCGTCCCCCCACACCTCCACCGCCCTCGGCGCCGCCGCCGTCTGGCGGCGCGCCCGCGGCTTCCTCCTCGCCTTCGGCGTGCTCATCGCCACCGGCGTCGCGCTGGCCGCCTTCAACTCCGGCGAGAACCGCGGCGCCCTCGACCCCCGTTCCGCCGACCGCAGCGGCAGCCGCGCCCTCGCCGAACTCCTGAAGGAACGCGGGGTGACCACCCGGGTGGTGACCCGCACTCAGGACGCCGCCGACGCCGCCGGCCCCGACACCACCCTGCTCGTCACCGACCCCGACCTCCTGGCCCCCAGCCAGCGGTCCACCCTCAAGACCGCCATCGACCTGTCCGGCGGACGCACCGTCCTCGTCTCCCCCGGCCGCACCTCCCTCACCACTCTGGCCCCGGGCGTCCAGACCCGCCCCTCAGGGTCCGACGAGCTCCGCGCACCCTCCTGCGCCCTGCCCGCCGCCCGGTCCGCCGGCTCCGCCGAGACCGGCGGCCGGTACGGCTACCGCACTGGCGACCCCAAGGCCACCGCCTGCTACCCGGACGACGACCACGCCACCCTGCTGCTCCTGCCGGCCCAGGCCGGCGGCGACACCGTCCTCCTCGGCTCCGCCCGCATCCTGGAGAACGAGTTCCTCGCCGCCGAGGGCAACGCCTCCCTGGCCCTGCAGACCCTCGGCAGCCGCCCCCAGCTCGTCTGGTACCTCCCCTCCCCCGCCGAGGCCGCCGCATCCGGCGGCGACGAGGACGGGGACAAGAGCCTGATCGAACTCATCCCGGCCGGCTGGTCCTGGGCCGTGCTCCAGCTCTTCCTCGCCGCCGCACTCGCAGCCCTCTGGCGCGCCCGCCGACTGGGCCCCCTCGTCACAGAGAAGCTCCCCGTCGTCATCCGCGCCTCCGAGGCCACCGAAGGCCGCGCCCGCCTCTACCGCAAGGCCGGCGCCCGCGACCGCGCCGCCACCGTGCTGCGCGCCGCCACCCGCGAACGCCTGGCCGCACTGGTCGGCGTACCACACACCCAGGCCCACGAACCCGCGGCTCTGGCCCCGGCCGTCTCCGCCCGCCTCTCCGGCGAGCCCCGGGACGTGACCGCCCTCCTCTTCGGCACCACCCCCTCCGACGACGCGGCACTCGTCGCGCTCGCCGACCACCTCGACGCCCTCGAAAGAGAGGTCCGTACGTCATGACGTACCCGGCCACCGAGTCCACGGCTGCGACCGCGGACAGCGCCCGCGCTTCCCTCGAAGCGCTCCGCACCGAGATCGGCAAGGCCGTGGTCGGTCAGGACTCCGCCGTCACCGGCCTCGTCGTCGCGCTCCTGTGCCGCGGCCACGTCCTGCTCGAAGGCGTCCCCGGCGTCGCGAAGACCCTCCTGGTACGGGCCCTGGCCGCATCCCTGGAACTCGACACCAAGCGCGTCCAGTTCACCCCGGACCTGATGCCGAGCGACGTCACCGGCTCCCTCGTCTACGACGCCCGCACCGCCGAGTTCTCCTTCCAGAACGGCCCGGTCTTCACCAACCTGCTCCTCGCGGACGAGATCAACCGGACCCCGCCCAAGACCCAGTCCTCGCTCCTCGAAGCCATGGAGGAGCGCCAGGTCACCGTCGACGGCACCCCGCGCCCCCTCCCCGAGCCCTTCCTCGTCGCCGCCACCATGAACCCGGTCGAGTACGAGGGCACGTACCCCCTCCCGGAAGCCCAGCTGGACCGCTTCCTCCTCAAGCTCACCGTGCCCCTCCCCTCCCGCGACGACGAGATCGGCGTCCTGACCCGCCACGCCGCCGGCTTCAACCCCCGCGACCTGCACGCCGCGGGCATCCGCCCGGTGGCCGGTCCCGCCCACCTCGAAGCCGCCCGCGAGGCCGTGGCCAAGGTCTCCGTCTCCCCCGAGATCGCCGGCTACGTCGTCGACATCTGCCGCGCCACCCGCGAATCGCCGTCGCTCACCCTCGGTGTCTCCCCGCGCGGCGCGACCGCCCTGCTGGCCACGGCCCGCGCCTGGGCCTGGCTCACCGGCCGCGACTACGTCACCCCCGACGACGTCAAGGCCCTCGCCCTCCCGACCCTGCGCCACCGCGTCCAGCTGCGCCCGGAAGCGGAGATGGAAGGAGTCACGGCCGACGCCGTCATCACCGCGATCCTCTCCCACGTCCCCGTCCCGCGCTGATGGCCCTCACCGGACGCGCCGCCCTGCTGGCGGCCCTCGGCAGCATCCCGGTCGGCATCCTCGAACCCAGCTGGACCGGGATGCTCGCGGTCAACGGCCCGATCGCGCTGGCCTGCGCGGTCGACTACGCCCTCGCGGCGCCGGTCCGCAGCCTCCTGCTGGCCCGCTCCGGGGACACCGCGGTCCGCCTCGGCGAACCCGCGGACGTCCACCTGACCATCACCAACCCCGGCCGGCGCAGGCTGCGGGCCCGCGTCCGCGACGCCTGGCCCCCGAGCAGCTGGCTCCCGGGCACGGAGACCGCGGCATCCCGCCACGAGGTGGTCGTCCCTGCGGGCGAACGCCGCCGGCTGACCACCCGCCTGCTCCCCACCCGCCGCGGCGACCGCCAGGCCGCCCGCGTCACCATCCGCTCGTACGGACCTCTGGGCCTCTGGGCCCGCCAGGGCTCCCACGTGTCGCCCTGGACGGTCCGGGTCCTGCCACCCTTCACCAGCCGCAAGCACCTCCCGTCCCGGCTGGCCCGCCTGCGCGAACTGGACGGCCGCACGAGCGTCCTGACCCGCGGGGAGGGCACCGAGTTCGACAGCCTGCGCGACTACGTCCCCGGCGACGACACCCGCTCCATCGACTGGCGTGCCACGGCCCGCCAGAACAAAGTGGCCGTCCGCACCTGGCGCCCCGAACGCGACCGGCACATCCTCATCTGCCTGGACACCGGCCGTACGTCGGCGGGCCGCGTCGGCGACGCCCCCCGCCTGGACTCCGCCATGGACGCCGCCCTGCTCCTGGCCGCCCTGGCCACCCGCGCCGGCGACCGCGTAGACCTCCTGGCCCACGACCGCCTCCCCCGCGCCCAGGTCCAGGGACGCGCGGCAGCCGACACCCTCCCGTCGTTCGTGAACGCGATGGCCCCCCTCGAACCGGAACTGGTCGAGACGGACTCCCGCACCCTCGTCTCCACCATCCTCCGCAGCGCCCCGCGCAGATCTTTGGTCGTCCTTCTGACGAGCCTGGACGCGGCCCCGATCGAAGAGGGCCTGCTCCCGCTCCTTCCGCGTCTCACCCAGCGCCACACGGTCCTGCTGGCCTCGGTCGCCGACCCCCACATCGCGGAGATGACGAAGGCCCGCGGCAGTGTGGACGCGGTCTACGAAGCCGCGGCCGGCTCCCAGACCCAGTCCCAGCGCGGCCGCACCGCCGACCAGCTCACCCGCCACGGCGTCCACGTGGTCGACGCCACCCCGGACACCCTGGCCCCGGCCCTGGCCGACGCCTACCTGTCCCTCAAGGCCGCCGGCCGCCTCTAGGCCCTGACGGCAATGGATCAGGCGGCCGTTCCCGCCATGCGAGGACCGGCCCAGATCGGCCTTCCGCGCAGAACTGGCCCGCGTCGTAACGGTTCCCTGCGGTGGAGACGATCTCGCACTCGGCCGTCGCCGCCCGGGTCGGCGCCTTCGCCGTCGACGGGGCCACCGGCTTCGTCGTGGGCTTCGGCGCCTGCGCGGCGGGCGGCTTCGGGTGGGCCGTGGTGGCCGAGGCACTCGGCACGGCCGAAGGGGACGCCGAGGGACTGGGCGTCGGGGACGGCGAAGGTGCGGGCTCGGCGGACGTGGCTGAACCGTTGCCCACGACCTCCCGTCCGAGGAAGGAGGTAAACCGTCTCCAAACGCAGAAAAGCCCCGCACCGGACCGGTAAAGGTCTGGTGCGGGGCTTCCCGCAATGATTGTTCGGCGGCGTCCTACTCTCCCACAGGGTCCCC
>NZ_JBSGZI010000132.1:0-19340 GCF_053610945.1 Streptomyces sp. NPDC054849 | reverse complement strand
GGCCCGGAGCTGATCCCCGGGCCCCGCAGCCGTCAGAAGGTGAGCACCCCGCGCGCCACGCGCCCGTGGTGGGCGTCGTCGGCGGCCTTGGCGAAGTCCTCGACCGGGTAGACCTCCGTCACCAGCTCGTCCAGCAGCAGCCGGCCCTGCCGGTAGAGCTCGGCGTACAGCGCGATGTCGCGCTGCGGACGCGAGGACCCGTACCGGCAGCCCATGATCGTCTTGTCGAGGTACATGGACGAGACGAGGAAGGACGCCTCCTCCTGGAAGCCGGGCACGCCGAGCAGGATCGCCTGGCCGTGCCGGTCGAGGAGGTCGACGGCCTGCCGGATCAACTTGACGTCGCCCACGCACTCGAAGGCGTGGTCGGCGCCCGTCGGCAGGATCTCGCGAACCGCCGCCGACGCGTCGGCCACGGCGGACGCGTCGATGAAGTGCGTGGCCCCGAACTGCCGTGCCACCGCCTCCTTCGCCGGGTTCGCGTCCACCGCGACGATGGTCGTGGCCCCCGCGATCCGGGCCCCCTGCAGCACGTTCAGCCCGATGCCGCCGGTGCCGATGACGACCACCGTCTCGCCACGGTCGACGCGGGCCCGGTTCAGCACCGCCCCCACCCCCGTGAGGACTCCGCAGCCGATCAGCGCCGCCGACGTCAGCGGGATGTCCGCGGGGATCTTCACGGCCTGCACGGCGCTGACGAGCGTGCGCTCCGCGAAGGCGGAGTTGGAGGCGAACTGGAACAGCGGCTTCCCGCCCCGCGAGAAGGGCTGTCCGGGCATTCCGATCGCCTTGCGGCACATCGTGGGCCGGCCCCGGTCGCAGTCGGCGCACGCACCGCAGTTGGCGAGCGTGGACAGCGCCACGTGATCGCCCGGAGCCACGTGTGTGACGCCCGCGCCCACGGCCTCCACGATGCCCGCGCCCTCGTGCCCCAGCACCACCGGCGGCGGGAAGGGGATCGTCCCGTCGATCACCGACAGGTCGCTGTGGCACAGTCCGGCCGCCCCGATCGCGACCAGCACCTCCCCCGGCCCCGGGTCGCGGATCTCCAGGTCGTCGACCACCTGGGCCTGCTTGCCGTCGAATACGACGCCTCTCACCTGGACTCCTTAGGCAGGCCGAGCACGCGCTCGGCGATGATGTTCCGCTGGATCTCGTCCGAGCCGCCGTAGATGGTGTCGGCGCGGGTGAACAGGAACAGGCGCTGGTCCTCGTCGAGCCCGCGTTCGTACGGGAGCCCGGGCGCCCAGTCCGCCGGCCCGGCGGCCGCCGCCGCGCCGCGGACCTCCACCGCCAGCTCGCCGAGCCGCCGGTGCCACCCGCCCCACAGCAGCTTGGCCACGCTCGGCGCGCCCGCGTCGTCCGTGGTGCCCAGCGTGCGCAGCGCGTTCCACCGCATCGTGCGCAGGTCGGACCACTGCCGGACGAGGCGGTCCCGGACCACCGGATCGGCCGTGCCCGAAGCCGCGTACAGCCGCAGGACCCGCTCCAGTTCGGCCGCGAAACCGATCTGCTGCACCAGCGTCGAGACGCCCCGCTCCAGGGCGAGCAGGCCCATGGCCACGGTCCAGCCGTCGCCCTCTCCGCCGACGGCCTCCGCCGCCACCGCGCCGTCGAAGAACACCTCGTTGAACTCCGAGGTCCCCGACATCTGCCGGATCGGCCGGACCTCGACGCGGCCCGGCTGGTCCATCGGTACGAGGAGGAAGGACAGGCCACGGTGGCGCCGTGATCCGGGCTCGGTGCGGGCCAGGACGAAGCACCAGTCGGCGTCCTGGGCCAGCGAGGTCCAGATCTTCTGCCCCGTGACCCGGAAGAGTCCGTCGGCCGGGTCCCGGACCGCCGCGGTACGGATCCCCGCGAGGTCGGAGCCGGCGCCCGGCTCGCTGTAGCCCTGGCACCACAGCTCCTCGCCCCGCGCGATGCCGGGCAGGAAGCGGTCCTGCTGCTCCCGGCTGCCGTATGCGATCAGCGTGGGCGCGAGGAGGTTCTCCCCGATGTGGCCGACCCGGCCGGGCGCGCGCAGCGCCGCGTACTCCTCGGCCCACACCACCTGCCCGGTCAGCGACAGCCGCCGCTGTCCGTACGCCCCGGCCGGGACCTCCCAGCCCTGCCCGATCCAGCCGCCCCGGCCCAGCTCGCACTCCCATGCGCGCCGGGCCTCGACCCCTTCGTGTTCGCTGCCCGGCCCGCCGAGGCCCAGGACGTGCGCGTACGGGCCCACGAGGTGCTCCGCCAGCCACGCCCGGGCGCACCCGCGCAGCTCCTCGTCCTCGGCCCCGAAGCTGAAGTCCACTTCGGCCCCTATGTGTTGGGGCGGTCCTTGGCGGCCGCCGCCCTGGCCATGGCCTCCAGCTGCGCCAGCATCGGCATGGGGTCGGTTCCCACCGTCCCGGGCAGGAAGTCGGCGATCTTCTCCGGCGTCCAGGAGCCCTCGGCGTATCCGGCGCGCAGCTCGCGCGGCTGCGCCCAGACGGCGATCTTCGGGCCGGCGATCGTGTAGACCTGCCCGGTGATCTTCTCCCCGGCGACGGCCACGGCCTTGTCGCTGAGCAGGTAGGTGACGAGCGCCGCCACGTCCTCGGGCTCGCCGATCTCCTTGAGCTCCATGGGGACGTTGGCCGACATGCGGGTGCGGGCGACGGGGGCGACGGCGTTGGCCGTGACGCCGTACTTGGCGAGGCCGAGCGCGGCGGACCGGACGAGGGAGATGATCCCGCCCTTGGCCGCGCTGTAGTTGGCCTGGGCGACCGAGCCCTGGTGGTTGCCGCTGGTGAAGCCGATCAGCGTGCCCGATCCCTGCCTGCGCATGACGGCTGAGGCGGCGCGGAAGACGGTGAACGTCCCCTTGAGGTGGGTGGCGACGACGGGGTCCCACTCCTCCTCGCTCATGTTGAAGAGCATCCGTTCGCGCAGGATGCCGGCCACGCAGACGACACCGTCGACGCGCCCGTACCGGGCGAGGGCGGTGTCGACGATGCGCTGGCCGCCCGCCATGGTGGAGATGTCGTCGGCGACGGCTACGGCCTCGCCGCCGGCGGCCCGGATCTCCTTCACCACGCCGTCGGCTATCTCGCTGGTCGGCTCGCCGCCCTCGATCCCCACCCCGTAGTCGTTGACGACGACCTTGGCACCCTCGGCGGCCGCGGCGAGTGCCACGGCCCGCCCGATGCCCCGGCCGGCGCCGGTGACGGCGACGACCTTGCCTGCCAAGAAGTTCCCCACGTCCGGCCCCTTCCCGCGTTTTCTGACGGACCGTTAGATTCTATGGGTAGTCAGATGCACCAGCACAAGCCCTCGTGCCCTCGTTGCCGTATCCACGCAAGGAGCTGTCGACGCCCATGACCCTGCCCGCCGAGTTCCACGACATCGCCAAGCGCGTCAACAACTGGGGACGCTGGGGCGCCGACGACGAGATCGGCACCCTGAACCTGATCACGGACGAGGTCGTCCGGGGCGCCGCGGCACAGATCCGCAGCGGCCGCCGCATCCCGCTGGCCCTCCCGCTCAAGGAGGACGGGGTCCAGGTCGGCATGATCCCCGGCCGGATCAACCCGCTGCACACGATGGTGCAGATCAACCAGGAGATCTTCGGCCCGGGCACGGTGGCGTGCAGCGACGACGCCGTGAGCATGGGCCTCCAGGCGGGCACCCACTGGGACGCCCTGACCCACGTCTCACACTCGGGGAAGATCTACAACGGCCGCCCGGCCGGCACCATCACCGCGCACGGCCGCGCCGAGTTCAGCGGCATCGACAAGGCCGGCCCCATCGTGTCGCGCGGCGTCCTCCTCGACGTCGCCCGCGCGAAGGGCCTGGACCGGCTGGAGGGGGGCCACGCGGTGACCCCGGAAGACCTCGCGGAGGCGGAGGAGTTCGGCGGGGTCACGGTCCGCGCCGGCGACATCGTCCTGGTCCGCACCGGCCAGATCCAGGTCTATCTGGCGGGCGACCGGCACGGCTACGGATTCCCGTCCCCCGGCCTCTCGGTCCGCACCCCGGAGTGGTTCCACGCCCGCGACGTGGCGGCCGTCGCGAACGACACCCTCACCTTCGAGATCTTCCCGCCGGAGATCGACGACCTCTGGCTGCCGGTCCACGCCCTCGACCTGGTCGAGATGGGCATGCACCAGGGCCAGAACTGGAATCTCGAAAAGTTGTCCACAGCCTGTGCAGAAGAAAACCGGTACGCCTTCCTCCTCTCCGCCATGCCCGAACCCTTCGTCGGCGCCACCGGCACCCCCGTGGCCCCGGTGGCCGTCCTCTGATCCCGGGGCGGGGCGGGCGGCGCCGGGCAGGACGACCCCGGCCGCGCGCGAGCCGCGTGCAGTGGAACCATGAGGTGAACATGACGCGTCACCGTACGCGCGTCACACCCCGTCCCCACCACCTTCCCCGCAGGAGAAGTCCGCATGGCCAACCCGTACCAAGTACCGCCACCGCCGCCTGCCCCCAGGCGCCGCTCGGGCGGCAACATCGTCGCCGTCATCGTCCTCGCCGTGATCATCATCGGCGGCTACTTCGCCCTGCAGTCGGTCCGCAAGGACGACGGCAAGCCGTCGGCGTCCACCTCCACGGCGTCCCCCTCCGCCAAGCCCACGGCCAAGGACCCCGGATCCCCCGAGTCCTCGTCCGACACCTCCAGCGCGTGGAAGGTCGGCGACTGCGGCGGCCCCGACCCGGCCAAGGCCCCCGACGGGTACAAGCGGACGGACTGCTCCACCTCCGGGGCCACCTTCAAGGCCATCGACATCAAGGAGGCCAGCATCCTGCCGGGCTCGATCCAGTGCCCGCCGGGCACCGACCTGATGATCGAGGTGAGCATCTCCTACAACGGCGGCAAGTCGAGCGGCATCCCCACCAACACCGTCTGCGGCCGCAACCTGTCGAACGACCACCCCGGCGACGCGGGCGCAGGCGGCGGCCAGCTGGTGAAGGGCGACTGCGTCACCTCCCAGGCCAAGGAGGTCGCCTGCGGCGGCTCGGGCGCCCAGAAGGTCCTCGGCCTCGTCAAGACGGAGTCCGAGTGCCCCTCCGGCACCACGGACCCCATCAAGCTGACCATGTCGATCGGCCGCCCGTACGACGTGATCTGCACCGACGGCTAGGTCGTGCACCCTCCGCACTCCGCCACCCGGCCACCGGACGGCGGAGCGCGGAGTCACGAAGTCCCGGGAGGCCGTTCGCTGACGACCGGCCGCGGGCCGGCTACAGGTCGGCCGCAGGTCGCGTGTCATGCCGCAGGTCGGCCGCCGGGAGTCCCCGGCCGCCACCCGCGGAGGTACTGCGGGTGGCGGCGGCGCGCATGCACGCCCCGAGCGCGGCATGGCAGCCGCCACCCCACGACCCGCACTCGTCAAGGCCTGTCCTTGGCGTCCCCTCGCGTCGAATCGCTCCACACCAGGGTGATCAAGATGTAACGGATCGTCAACACCTCGTTAGAGGTACACGCGCGGTTCCCGCCCCGGAGAGTGAATATCCGACGGACCGTCGCAGGCCCCGTCCGACGCCGCCTTCTCCGCACGGTCGATCTCACACCAGATGCGCTTGCCCGCGCCTTCGCGCTGCCAGCCCCAGCGGTCCGCCAGGCCGTCCACCAGCTCCAGGCCGCGTCCGCCCGTGTCCTCCCCACACGCCTGCCGCCGGTTCGGCGCCCGGTCGCTCGCGTCGGCGACCTCGACCCGGACCCCGGGCCCCCCGAACAGCATCCGCAGCACGGCCGGGCAGCCCGTGTGCACGACCGCGTTCGTCACCAGCTCGGAGATCAGCAGGATCAGCGTCTCGGCGAGCGGCTCGTCGTCCCCTATGCCCGACCCCGCCAACCGGGACCGGGCCCACCGGCGGGCCCGGCCGACCTCGGCGGGATCCGCTCCTACCTCCAGCTGAACCTGAAGCACCTGCACCGCTCACACCATCCGAACCGGCGGACACTTCGCCTCGCGACCGACGGGATCACCTGGGGGTACCTCCGGGCGGCAACCCGGGGGGAGTGATCCCCTTGCGGAGCAGCATGGTTGACGTACAGTCACCACAACAAGCGCTTCAGGCATATTCCCGCGCGAAGGAGTAGGCGTGGTGCATACTGTGCGACGCTCGCGCCGCTCAACCGCTCGCATTCGTGGGAGCGTACCGGAGCAGGCCCTCGACTCCGGTCCGCTATGGGTCGAGCTAAGGACACAAACCGATATCAACTCTCTGTAATCAAACATGCGTCCCGCCCTGTCCACCCCGTGCCGTGCCGCGCCCTCCCCGCACCTTCCCCCGCCTTCCCGTCACCGTGAGCGACTCGGCCCGCTACCCCGCCGAGCCCAGCAGCTCCTGCGCCAGCAGTTCCTCCGCCTCCGCCGCCGTCCGCCACTGCTCGGCCCGCACCCAGGCCCGCTTCAGGTGCAGGTGCACGTCCGCCTCCCACGTGAAGCCCATCCCGCCGTGCACCTGCAGGCAGTCCCGGGCGTTGCGCACGGCCGCCTCGTCCGCGAGGAGCTTGGCCGCAGCCACCTCGCCCGGATCCTGCGTCACCGCCGCCGCGTAGACCGCCGTACGGACCACCTCCGCCCGCACCAGCATCCCCGCGCACAGGTGCTTGACCGCCTGGAACGCCCCGATCGGCCGCCCGAACTGCTCGCGCTCGCCCGCGTACCGCACCGCCAGCTCCACGGTCCGCAGGGCGCTCCCCAGCTGCAGCGCCGCCGTCAGCAGCGCCCCCTGCGAGCGGTACGGAGAACAGTCCGCGTACGAGGCCACCCGGTGCAGCGGCGTCAGCGGGTCGACCGAGCGCACCGGTGAGCCGGCCGGCACCCCGGACGCACCCAGCACCGCGTCCGCCTCACCCAGGTGGGCGACCAGACCGTCCCCCAGGTCGAAGGCGGTCACCACCGCCGTCCCGGCCGCCGCCCCCGGGACCACGCCGGCGGCCAGGTGCGTGGCCACCAGCGGCCCCGGCAGCAGGGCCCGCCCGGCCTCCTCGAAGACGAGCACCGCCTCCGGCAGCCCCAGCCCCACGCCGCCCTGTGCCTCCGGGAGCCTCAGCGCGAAGAAGCCCGCCTCGCCCAGCTCCCGCCACAGGGCCCGGTCCACGGCGACGCCCGTGTCCACCGAAGCCCGCAGCGCCTCGCGTCCGTACCGCCCCGCCAGCATCTCCCGTACGCCCGCCCGCAGGTCCCGCTGCTCCTCGGTCGGCTGGAAGTGCATGCCCCTCACCGGCCCTTCGGGAGGCCGAGGATCCGCTCGGCGACGATGTTCTGCTGGATCTGCGAGGTGCCCGCCGCGATCGTGTACGAGAGCGAGGAGAGCCGGTCCAGGGTCCATTCCCCGTCCAGGGCCAAGGAGCCGGCCCCGAGCACCTCGGCCGCCGCGTCGTACAGCTCCTGGCGCGCGTGCGAGTAGGCGAGCTTGAAGACGGAGCCGCCGATCCCGGGGACCCCGCCGGAGCGCTGCGACGCGCTGACGTTCCACTGGGTGAGCCGCCACAGCGCGCCGAACTCCCCGTGGAGCCGCCCCAGCCTGCGCCGCAGCACCGGATCGTCCCAGCGGCCGTTCGCCTGCGCCGTACGGGCCAGCTCGCCCAGGGTCCGACGGCAGGCGACGACCTCGCCGACGAAGGCGGTGCCCCGTTCGAAGGAGAGGGTGACCATGGTGACCCGCCAGCCGTCGTTCTCCGCCCCGACCCGGTTGGCGACGGGGACCCGTACCTCGTCGAGGAACACCTCCGCGAACTCCGTCGACCCGGCAAGCGTGCGCAGCGGCCGTACGGTGACCCCCGGCGCGTCCATCGGCATCGCCAGCCAGGAGATCCCCCGGTGCTTGGGGGTCTGCGCGGTGACGGGGCTGGTCCGCACCAGCAGCTCGCACCAGTCGGCGACCTCCGCGTGCGAGGTCCAGATCTTCGACCCGGTGACCACGTACGCGTCGCCGTCGCGGACCGCCCGCGTCCGCAGGGAGGCCAGGTCGGATCCCGCGTCCGGCTCGCTGAACCCCTGGCACCACACCTCGTCGCCGCGCAGTACGGGCGGCAGCCAGCGCGCCCGCTGCCCGGCACTGCCCTCGGCGGCGATGGTCGGCCCGGCGTGCAGCAGCCCGACGAAGTTCGCGCCCACGTACGGGGCCCCGGCGCGCTCCGTCTCCTCCAGGAAGATCAGGTGCTGGGTCGCGGTGGCCCCGCGCCCGCCGGCGTCCACCGGCCAGTGCAGGCCCGCGTACCCGGCGTCGTACAGCCTGCGCTGCCAGCCGAGGTCGTACGCGCGCCGGCCCGGCCAGTCGTCCGGCGACGGCCTGGCGGGCAGCTCGGGCAGGGCCTTGCCGAGCCAGGCGCGCAGCCGGGCGCGGAAGTCCTGTTCCTCCTCCGTGTAGGTCAGATCCATCAGACGAGGTCCAGGCCGAGCATGCGGATCGCGTTGCCGCGCATCAGCTTGTGGATGGTCTCGTCGTCCAGTCCCTTCACGTGGTCGAGGGCGACCTCCTTGGTGTGCGGGAAGGTCGAGTCCACGTGCGGGTAGTCGGTCTCGAAGGTCGCGTTGTCGCGCCCGACGACGTCGATCGAGGCGATCCCGTGCTTGTCGCGGAAGAAGCAGCAGAACATCTGCCGGTAGTAGTACGTGGAGGGCGGCTCGGGGATCAGGTCGCGGACCCCGCCCCAGGCCCGGTGCTCCTCCCAGACGTCGTCGGCGCGCTCCAGGGCGTACGGGATCCAGCCCATCTGCCCCTCGCTGTAGGCGAGCTTCAGCGTCGGGAACTTGACGAGCACCCCGCTGAAGAGGAAGTCCATCATCGAGGCCATCGCGTTGTTGAAGCTGAGCGAGGCCTGGACGGCGGGCGGCGCGTCGGGGGAGGCGGCGGGCATCTGGGAGCTGGACCCGATGTGCATGTTGACCACCGTGCCGGTCTCCTGGCAGACGGCGAAGAAGGGGTCCCAGTAGCCGGAGTGGATCGACGGCAGCCCCAGGTGGGTCGGGATCTCGGAGAAGGTCACGGCGCGCACCCCGCGGGCGGCGTTGCGCCGGATCTCCGCGACCGCGAGGTCGATGTCCCAGAGCGGGATGATGCACAGCGGGATCAGCCGGCCTCCGCTGTCGCCGCACCACTCCTCGACCATCCAGTCGTTGTAGGCGCGGACGCAGGCCAGCGCCACCTCCTTGTCGTGCGCCTCGGCGAAGGTCTGGCCGCAGAAGCGCGGGAAGGTGGGGAAGCACAGGGAGGCCTCGACGTGGTTGAGGTCCATGTCGGCGAGGCGCGCCTTGGGGTCCCAGCAGCCCCGGCGCATCTCCTCCCTCGTGATGCCCTCCAGCGTCATGTCGTCGCGGTCGAAGCCGACGGCGGCGATGTTGCGCTTGTACGGGAACTTCAGGTCCTCGTAGATCCACCAGTCGGCCGGCGGGCCGTCGGGGTCCATGGTGATGACGTACTTGCCGCCGGTGTAGGCGAGTTCTCCGATGCCTGCGGTGAGCGCCTTGGGGCCGCGGTCGCGGTATCTGGCCGGCAGCCAGACGTCGAACAGGTGCGCGGGCTCGATCACGTGGTCGTCGACGCTGATGATCCGAGGCAGTTCCATGGTCTCCCCAATTCACCCATCTGATGGATCGTCAGAAACAAGCTAGCCCCGCCACCCCTGGACCGACAAGCGCCGGAGCCCTACGCTCTGCGCTGGATCTGACTAACCGTCAGCTATGGGGAGGTCTGGGATGACGGACACCGCGACCGCGACAGAACTGAGCCGCTCCCGCACCCTGTGGGAACTGATCGACCGCCGGGCCGCACTCACCCCCGACACCACCGTCCTGATCGAGGCGGCCGAGGACCCGGCGCAGGACCGCAGGCTCACCTTCGGGGAGCTGCGCGACCGCTCGGAACGCGTCGCCGCGGGCCTGTACGGCATGGGCGTGCGCCCCGGCACGGTCGTCGCCTGGCAGCTCCCCACCCGCATCGAGACCGTGCTGCTCTCCGTCGCCCTCGCCCGGATCGGCGCCGTCCAGAGCCCCGTCATCCCGTTCTACCGGGACCGCGAGGTCGGCTTCGCGCTCCGCGAGTCCAAGGCCGAGTTCTTCGCCGTCCCCGGCGTCTGGCGGGGCTTCGACCACCCGGCGATGGCCCGGCGGCTCGGCGCACGCGGCGTCTTCGAGGCCTACGCGTCCCTCCCGGACGGCGACCCGACCGTCCTCCCCCCGCCGCCCGCCTCCGGCACGGACGTCCGGTGGATCTACTGGACCTCCGGCACCACCTCCGACCCCAAGGGCGTCCTGCACACCGACCGCTCGCTGATCGCGGGCGGCTCCTGCCTCGCGCACGCCCTGCACCTGACGCCGTCCGACGTCGGCTCGATGGCCTTCCCCTTCGCGCACATAGCCGGGCCCGACTACACCGTGATGCTGCTGCTGTACGGCTTCCCCGCGGTGCTCTTCGAGAAGTTCGCGATGCCCGACGCGCTGGACGGCTACCGCCGCCACGGCGTCACCGTGGCCGGCGGCTCGACCGCCTTCTACTCCATGTTCCTGACCGAGCAGCGCAAGACCCCCGACGTCCCGCTGATCCCCACGCTCCGCCTCCTGGCGGGCGGCGGCGCCCCGAAACCGCCGGAGATCTACCACGCCGTCGTCCGCGAAATGGGCTGCCAACTGACCCACGGCTACGGCATGACCGAAGTCCCGATGATCACCATGGGCGCCCCGGACGACACGGCGGCGCACCTCGCCCTGACCGAAGGCCGCCCCCCGGCGGGCATGTCCATCCGCATCACCACCCCGGACGGCACGCCGCTCCCCCCGGACACGGACGGGGAGGTCCGGCTCCGGGGCGAGGCCGTCTGCCAGGGCTACCTGAACCGGGACCGGTCGGCGGAGGTCTTCGACGCCGACGGCTACCTCATCACGGGTGACCTCGGCCACCTGACCCAGGACGGCTACCTCGTCCTCACCGGCCGCAGCAAGGACGTCATCATCCGCAAGGGCGAGAACATCTCCGCGAAGGAGATCGAGGACCTGCTCCACCGCCTCCCGGGCGTCGCGGACGTGGCGGTCATCGGCCTCCCGGACCCGGACCGCGGCGAACGCGTCTGCGCCGTGGTCGAACAGCCCGCGGGAGCCGCGCCCCTGACCCTGCCCCAACTGACGGCGTACCTGCGCGCGGAGGGCCTGGCCACCCACAAGCTCCCGGAACGACTGGAGCTCCTGGAGTCCCTCCCCCGCAACGAGGCCCTGCGCAAGATCCTGAAGTACAAACTCCGCGAGCGGTACGCCTGATCCCGCGGGGCGGGGGCGGGGGCGCCACGGTCCCCGGTCGCACCGGGGAGGGAGCGGGGTGACGATGGAAAGGCGGTCCCCGCTCCGGGTGTGCCCCCTTCCCCGTCGAGGGGACGGCCTCCCGCTCGGGGCGCGCGGCCGGGGGCGTGGCGCCGAACGGTACCGGCGGCCGAGCCGGCCTGCCCGGGGCGCCGGGCGTGCGGCCCGCGGCTTCCCGATTCCTCCTGGTAAGGAAGACTCATGAACCGGCGCACACGCCTTCTCCTCGTTCTCAGCCCCCTCGCGGCCGCCTCGCTCATCGCCGCCCCCACCGCCCTCGCGGCGCTCCCCCAGTCCCCGCCGGCCGTCGTCCCGGCCGCGACCTGTTCGACCTCCGGCGTCCTGGAGAACGGGAAGGTGCACCTCTCCGGCGGCGGCTTCACCCCGGGCCCGGCCTATGTGTACGGATCGGCGGGCTTCGGCGGGACCGTAGAGATCGCCGAGAACGGCGGCTTCCAGGTCACGAACGTGCCTCCCGGCCAGTACAGCGTCCGGCAGGGCGGCGAACTGACCCAGTGCAGCGGCTAGCTCACCGAGGCGCTGACCGGGGCGGCGGGCGGCGGGGCGGACGGCCGCCACCCCGGGCCGCGGTCGGCCGACGAGGGTGGCGGGTGTGGACGGCCGTCGGCCTGAGGCGGCCGGGCTACAACCGACTCAGCGAAGCCGCCGCGAACAGCACGTCCCGGATCGCCTCACGGTCTCCGTGCTGACCCACCGCCGCCTCCTCCGGAGAGATGTGCCCGGCGGCCAGCTGGCAGAACTCGATGCCGTCCAGAGCGATCTCCGCCACCGTCCGCTCCGGTGAGGGCTTCGCCCCCGGTGAGTCCAGGGCGATGTCCCAGCCACCACCGCCCGCGCCCTCGATCTCCAGGTGCAGAGTCCGCCCGGGCGCGCCCGCCGCGACCAGGCCCCGTGCCGGTGACGCCAGACCCGCGCGGCGCCGCTGCGCCAGCGCGCCCGGCAGGAGCCGCGCCGCCAGGTCGATCATCCGGTGCAGATGCGGCCCGGACGGCGGCTCGTACGGGTAGTCCACCGCCTCCGCGATGTCCCAGGCGTGCACCCAGCACTCGAAGGCCCGCTCCAGGAACGCGTCTCCGAGCGGGAGCGCGAAGCCGCCGTAGTCCACCGCCAGCTCGGCGACGCCCCGGCCGGCGAAGGAGACCGTACGCACCAGCGTGTGGCCCTGTTCCCGCCACGGCTCGCGCACCTGCCGGGTGGCCGGGTAGGCCGACGCGTTCCAGAAGTGCTCCGTCCGTACGGTCGGACCGCCCGGCGGCGCGTCCGACCCCAGCGGGTCGTCCAGACCCAGCGCGGTGGCGATCAGCCCGTCCACCGTCAGCAGATGGCCGATCACCCCCGCCACGGTGGTCCGCTGCGACCGGCGCCGCTCCTCCTCGAACCACTTCAGCCGCACCGGGGTGTGCCATTCCGCGTCCCCGAAGTCCTGCAGCAGCGCGTCGAGCCGCGCGGTCTCGGTGTCGTACGGGCTCGCCCACACCGGCACCGGGATGCGGGCCGGGCGCTTGCCCAGGCAGTCCTCCAGGACGCGCGAGCGCAGCAGCGGCTTGAGGTCGAGGTTCTCCTCGGGGTGCAGCAGCCCCACCGCGTCGCGCAGCCGCAGCGCCTCCTCGGCGCAGGGCGCGCACTCGGTGAGGTGGTCCTCCACCGCCCGGGTCTCCTCGGCCGAGCAGGCCGCGAGCGCCCACGCGCCGAGCAGGGACTTCAGCACGGCGTGCGAGGGCGGCGGGACCGGTGCGGGCAACGGCCGCGGCCTCGGCGGCGGCTGCGGCGCATACCCCGGGTCCAGGTCGTCGGCGGCCCCGCGCGGACCCGGTATCCGCGCCCGGCCGCCGGGACGCTCGTATCCGTCGTCGGGCGACTCGGCAGGGCCGTTCATCGGGATGTTCCGTATTCGCGCGGGCCGTATCCGGGCTGGGCGGCGTCCTCCGGCGGGAGGGCGTTTGCGGTCGACAGCAGCTGGAGCCCGAGGCGCAGGCGGCGCCGCGCCTCGTCCTCGCTGATCTGCAGGTCGGCGGCGGCCTGGCGGTAGTCGCGCCGTTTGAAGTACGCGAGTTCCAGCGCGGCGCGCAGCGGGGCGGGCATGGAGGTGACGATGTAGTCGGCGCGGGCGGCGGCGTTGGCGCTGCGCACCTTCTGCTCCAGCTCCTCGCGGGAGCCCCGGCCCAGTTCGGCCTGGCGCAGCCGGGCCACCGCCTGGCCCTGGGTGATCCGGGCGACCCAGGAGCGCATGGAGCCCTGCTTGGGGTCGTAGGCGTCCGGGTTCTCCCAGATGTAGCCGAACACCTCGCGGGTGATCCGGTCCGCCGCCTTCTCGTCGCCCAGCACCCGGTGGGCCAGGCTGTGCACGAGCGAGGCGAAGCGGTCGTACAGCTCCCCGAGGGCGGCGGCCTCGCCGCGGGCGAGGCGCTGCTGCATGCGGCGGTCCCAGCGCGGTGGTACGTCCTTCGGCATAAGTTCCCCCAGCCGTGTGTCGACGCAACGAATGTAGTGGGCACATGGCGGATCGCGCCTGTTTTGGCAGAACCTCGCCTCGGAAGAGCGCGCTCCGTGATAGGCGCGTGGCAGGGTGTGAACGGGGGTGCGGCCGAGGGCACATGGGGACAGGTGTACGCGCCCCACCGCGCTCCCCGTGCGCGGGTTCGATGCGGCCGCCTCCTTGACCACTTCGCTTAACGCGCCGGCCATGTAGGCCTTACGCTCCTGCCTTGTCTTGATCTGAACCCCACCGCACATGTGAAGGCGGAACGCCGAATATGGACAGCGCAGAATACGAGCGCAAGATCGCCGCCCGATTCGCCAGCTTCGACCAGGACGGGTCCGGCTATATCGACCGGGAGGACTTCAGTGCTGCCGCGAAGGCCGTCCTGGCCGAATTCGGTACGGCCGCCCGGTCGGACAAGGGCCAGGCCGTCTTCGCGGGCGCCGAGGCCTTCTGGCAGGGAATGGCCGGCATCGCGGACGTCGACGGGGACCAGCGGGTGTCCCGCGAGGAGTTCATCACCGGGGCGGCGAAGCGGCTGCGCGACAATCCGGAGCGGTTCGCGGAGATCGCACGGCCGTTCCTGCGGGCCGTGATCGCGGTGGCGGACGAGGACGGCGCCGGCGCGACACCGCCTGCGGCGGCCCGGGTCCTGCGCGTCCTGGGCACCGCCCCCGACCTGGCCACGCAGGTGGCGACGGCTCTGGACACCGACAGCGACGGCCGCATCTCGGAGGAGGAGATCCTGGCGGCCTTCGCGTCCTACTGCGGCGTGGAGGCCCCCGACGCGTAACGCCTGCGGCGCGCACCCGAGACCCGGGCCGAAGCCCCGCGGGCCTGTCCACCCCCGCGGGCCGATCCCCCCTGCCCTCACATACAGCCCCGCCCGGCCCTTCCGGTCCCGCCGGCGTCTGAGGCGCGGGGTCCGGGGCGGAGCCCCGCACTCTCCAGCCCCGCCCGGCCCCTCCAGCCCCGCCGGCGATTGAGGCGCGGGGGTCCGGGGGGCAGCGCCCTCGGGAGCCGGGCCGCACGGGCCCACCGCACCGCACACGCCGACGAGGCGGGACACACCCGCCCCCCGGCGGAGCCAGAGCCAGCCGGCCTCTACGCGAACACCACCGTCCGCGAGCCGTTCAGCAGCACGCGGTGCTCACTGTGCCACTTCACCGCCCGCGCGAGCGCCTGGCACTCCACGTCCCGCCCCACAGCCACCAGCTGCTCCGGCGTCACCTCGTGCCCCACCCGCTCGACCTCCTGCTCGATGATCGGCCCCTCGTCGAGGTCCGCCGTCACGTAGTGCGCGGTCGCGCCGATCAGCTTCACACCGCGCGCATGCGCCTGGTGGTACGGCTTCGCGCCCTTGAAGCTCGGCAGGAAGGAGTGGTGGATGTTGATGATCCGCCCGCTCAGCTCCTTGCACAGGGTGTCGGACAGCACCTGCATGTACCGCGCCAGCACCACCAGCTCGACGTTCTCCGCGCGCACGAGCTCCAGCAGCTGCGCCTCCGCCTCCGCCTTCGTGTCCTTCGTCACCGGGATGTGCACGAACGGGACGTCGTACGAGCCGACCAGTTCGGCGAAGTCGGTGTGGTTGGAGACCACGGCCGCGATCTCGACCGGCAGAGCCCCGATGCGCGAGCGGAACAGCAGGTCGTTGAGGCAGTGGCCGAACTTCGACACCATCAGCACGATCCGCATGCGCTCCTCGGAGCGGTGGATCTGCCAGTCCATCTTGAACGAGTCGCCGATCGCGGCGAAGCTGGCGCGCAGCTTCTCGACCGTCACCGCCGGCTCGGCCTCGAAGTGCACCCGCATGAAGAAGAGTCCGGTCTCCCGGTCTCCGAACTGCTGGCTGTCCAAGATGTTGCAGCCGGTCATGAAGAGGTAGCTCGACACGGCGTGCACGATGCCCTGCTTGTCGGGGCAGGACATGGTCAAGACGTACTGGGGCTGGGCCTGGGCCTCGTTGTGCGGGTCGCTCATGACCGCACAGCCTTTCACACCGCGCGGGTGAGGATCCTCAACACTTCCAGCGACGTGGGCCGGGCGTCCGGGTCGTCCCCGTCCGCCTCCGCCAGTCGTACGTGCGCCTCGCGGGCGGCGCGCACGGCCTCGGGCCATGCGTGGTGCTCCAGGTAGGCGGAGACGGGGGCGTCGGGCCCGACCTGGTGGAGGATGCGGAGCACCCGCAGTACCGCGAGGTCGACCAGGGTCGCCTCCTGCGAGTCGCGGAAGATCGTGCCGACGTACTTCTCCGCCGACCAGCTGTCGAGCCAGGTGTCCTCGACGAGCCGGTACACGGCGTCGGTGACGTCCCCGTACCCTTCGCCGCCGCTCAGCCAGGTGTCCTCGTGGAAGGCCGGATCGGAAAGCATGTGCAGCGCCGAGCGCACGTTGCAGCGCCAGCGCCACCAGGGCATGTCAGTGAGGGGCATGCCGCCCATGGTGGAGGAGCGGCCACCGCGTCGGGAAGAGTTCTTCGAACCTTGGGCGAATGTCACGCTTTCGATCGTACGTTCCTGTTCAGCGCGATCTTGAAGCGCCTGCGGGTGACCGCACCCCGCAATTTCACCTGGGCGTCACCGGATGTTGTGTCCATCTCACTCGACAGTTACCTGCGGGGCGGAATGGTGCATGGACATGACCAACTCGCGACGCGCTCTCTCCCTCTCCCGCACCTTCGTGGCCACGGCGATGGGGGCGTGCCTCGTCGCCGGGTGCGGGGGGCTCCCCGGAGGCTCGGGGGGCTCCGGGGAGACCATCACCGTCATGACCTTCGCCCCTGAAGGCACCAAGGCGACGAACATGGCCGGAATGACCGGCATGGCCAAGGCGTACGAACGCTGGGTGAACTCCAAGGGCGGCATCAACGGCCGCAAGCTCCGCGTGGTGACCTGCAACGAGAAGAACACGGCCGGCGGCGCCGCCGACTGCGCCCGCAAGGCCATCGCCGAGAAGGCCGTCGCCGTCGTCGGCTCCTACAGCCAGCACGGACGCGCCTTCATGGCCCCGCTGGAGGCCGAGGGCATCCCCTTCATCGGCGGCTACGGAGTCTCCTCCGAGGAGTTCCAGTCGCCCCTCTCCTACCCCGTCAACGGCGGCCAGCCCGTCCTCATCGCGGGCGCCGGCCACCAGCTGGGCCGCGCCTGCAACCAGGTCGCCCTGGTCCGTCCGGACACCATCGCGGGCGACACCCTGCCGGTCCTGCTCAACGCCGGACTGCGGGCCAACAAGCTGGCCGACGCCACCGACATCCGGGCCGCCGAGGACTCCGCGGACTTCGTACCGCAGGCCCGCGAGGCCCTCTCCCACACCACCGGCACCGGCAAGGAGAAGGAAAAGGAGAAGGGCTGCGTGACCGCGGTCCTCGGCGAGCGCACCGAGACCTTCTTCGACGCCTTCCGCCGGACCGAGGCCGAGCGCAGGAAGCCGCAGATCTCCTCCGTCCTGGGGAGCGTCAGCCAGTCGCTGGTGGACCGCACGGGCGGCAAGGAGAGCCCGTTCGAGGGCGCGTACCTCACCAGCTGGTACCCGGTGGCCGCCGATCCCCTCTGGGAGCCGATGCGCAAGGTGGTCTCCGAGCACGCTTTCGGCGACGACGACGTCGACCCCGACGACAGTGGGACGCAGACGACCTGGATCGCGTACACCGTGCTGAGCGAGATCGTGAAGCGCATCGACGGGGACGAGCCCCTCACCGCCCGCAAGGTCAAGCGGTCGCTGAACGAGTCGCTGCCCGTCAAGACCGGCGGCCTCACGCCGGACCTGAGCTGGCGCTACCAGGACATGCGCGCGGTCGCCGATTTCCCCCGGATCGTCAACGGCCGGGTCACCTTCCAGATCGTCCAGGCCGGCCGTCTCGTGGCGCAGCCCGGCGAGCAGTCCCTGGACATGACCCCGACCCTGGAGCAGGCCCCCCGCACGGCGTGAGCGGCCCGCCCGGGATCACAGCTGGGACTTGTCCCGCTTGGTGAGGCCGTACTTGGCCGCGATCGTGTTCCACATGGTCGCGGCCGACTCCTTGGCCTTGGTCGCCTCGCCGCTCGACTTGTTGCCGTCGGTGGCGTTCTTGGTGACCTTGGCCTTGCCGTCCTTGCATTTGTCGTCGTCCACGTCGTCCGCCCAGGCGGCGTAGCTGTCGTCGGCGTCCGCGGAGGACTGCCAGGCCTTGGTGAGGGCCGCGGAGAGCTTCACGTGGTCCGGGAGCTTGTCCACCTTCAGCTCCTGGAGGCGGGTGACGAGCTCCTCGCGCTGGCGGGCCGCGTCACGCAGGTCGGCCGCCGCCTGGTCGAGGTTGTTGCAGGCCTTGATGTCCTCCACGGCCTTGATCACCGCGGCCCGGCTGTCGTTGCTGTCCGCGAGGAGTTTGTCCAGCTGGACTGCCTGCGGGCGGGCCGGGTCGACCGGGGCCTCGCCGCCGGCCGCCGCGGAGCCGCCGCTCGCGGTGGGTGCGGCGGGCACCGCGCCCGGGTCGTTGTTCTGCGGCTTGCCGTCGCCGAGCAGCGAGCCGACGCCCAGCCCGACGACCGCCAGGCCGATGACCACCGCCCCGATGATCGCGGGCGAGACCCTGCGCCCGGCCTCCGGGGGCGGGGGCGGGGGCGCGTACTGCTGCTGCGGCGGCTGCGGGTACTGCGGCTGCTGCGCGTGCGGCGGTACGGGGCGCTGCGCACGCGGCGGGTAGGGGCGCGGCGGCGGCTGGCGCAGCACCGGCTCCTGAACGGGCGGCAGGTGCTGGGTGTGCCCGGCGGAGTCGTCGCCGCGGAACAGCCCGTCGAACCCCTCGACACCGCGGTCGGAGCGGTCGGCGGGGACGGGCGGTATGTACTGCGTCGCCGCCTCCTCGTGCGCGGGGCCGGCCGGCACGGGCGGGATGTACTGGGTCGCGTCCTCGTGGTGAGCAGACGCCGCGGGCGCCGCCGGCACGGGCGCGATGTACTGGGTCGCGTCCTCGTGAGCAGATGACGCGGGCGCCGCCGGCACGGGCGGGAAGTACTGCGTCGCAGCCTCGTCCTGCGCGGAGGCCGCGGGCGCCGCCGGGAAGTACGCGGCCGCGGCCCCGTCGTGAGCGGGTTCCGCCGGGACGGGCGGGATGTACTGGGTGGCGGCCTCGGGCAGCGGCGGGTAGCCGTAGCCGTGCGGCGCCCCCGGCCCCTCGTAGCCGGGCCCCACGACGTGCCCGGGCGCGGCCTCCGGCGCGGGGTACGCCTGCGGGTACCCGTACGCGGCACCGGGCTGCGGCTGCTCCGGGTACTCGTACCCGGCCGCCGGGTCCGGACCCCACGGAGCACCCGGCTGGGGGGCGCCCCCTTGTCCGCTCTGCGTCACCGGGACTCCTTCTCCGACTCGCCCAACCACGGAACCGTCAGGTCACGCTACCCCGTCACGCACCGCCACGGTGAGACCACCCACCACCCCGTCAACCTCGACCCCGCCCGTCCAGCCCGCGGGGACACACTCCGGCCCCACGACCACACCCGGCCCGCCGGCAAACCCAGCCCCGCCGGCGCTTGAGGCGACCTTCAGCCCCGCCGGCGATTGAGGCGCGGGGTCCGGGGCGGAGCCCCGGT
>NZ_JBSGZI010000131.1:0-19372 GCF_053610945.1 Streptomyces sp. NPDC054849 | reverse complement strand
TTGTTTATTTGCCCGCCTGGCGCCGCCGCGCCCCCGCGGGCCCGGCGGGGGGGCCGGCCCCCCGCCCCGCCCCCCCCCCCCGACCGTACCCGTACGAGAACCGAGGAGCGCAGCACGTATGACGGCGGTGGACGTCCCCCAGCTGGTGGCCCAGGCCCGCGAGGGCCGGCCGAGAGCGGTGGCCCGGCTGATCTCTCTGGTCGAGGGGGCGTCCCCGCAGCTGCGCGAGGTGATGGCCGCCCTGGCCCCGCTGACGGGCGGGGCGTACGTGGTGGGGCTGACCGGGTCGCCGGGCGTCGGCAAGTCGACCTCGACCTCCGCGCTCGTGTCCGCGTACCGCAAGGCCGGCAAGCGCGTCGGCGTCCTCGCCGTCGACCCGTCCTCGCCGTTCTCCGGCGGGGCGCTGCTCGGCGACCGGGTGCGGATGTCGGACCACGCCTCGGACCCGGGGGTCTACATCCGCTCCATGGCCACCCGCGGCCACCTGGGCGGGCTCGCGTGGGCCGCCCCGCAGGCGATCCGGGTGCTGGACGCGGCCGGCTGCGAGGTGATCCTGGTCGAGACGGTCGGGGTCGGACAGTCGGAGGTGGAGATCGCCTCGCAGGCCGACACCTCGGTGGTGCTGCTGGCTCCGGGGATGGGTGACGGGATCCAGGCCGCGAAGGCCGGGATCCTGGAGATCGGCGACGTGTACGTGGTGAACAAGGCGGACCGGGACGGCGCGGACGCGACGGCCCGGGAGCTGAACCACATGCTGGGGCTGGGGGAGGCGCGGGGCCGGGAGGACTGGCGGCCGCCGATCGTGAAGACCGTCGCGGCCCGCGGGCAGGGCATCGACGAACTGGTCGAGGCGCTGGAGAAGCACCGGGCGTGGATGGGCGAGCGGGGGGTGCTGGCCGAGCGGAGGGCTGCGCGGGCGGCGCGGGAGGTCGAGACGATCGCGGTGACGGCGCTGCGGGCGCGGATGGCGGATCTGCACGGGGACGCGCACCTCGACGCGCTGGCGGCCAGGGTCGCCGTGGGGGAGCTGGACCCGTATGCGGCCGCGGACGCGTTGCTGGCGACGCTGACCGAGGCGTTGGCCGGTGGGCGGGCGCGGCGCCACCAGGGCGCCGCGCCGTGCCTCGCGCCTCACACGCCGGCGGGGCTGAAGGAGCGGGCGCCCCACCCGGCCCCGCGCCTCACACGTGGGCGGCGCCGAAAGCGCGCGGCTGAGAGCGCGGGGCTCAGAGGGTGGGGCGTTTCGGGCCTTGCCGTCAGTTGTCGTCGTCGCCGTCGTTCGAATTCGACTGGGACTTGGTCACCTTGCCCGAGGCGTGGTCCACGTGGGCGGTCGAGGTCTTGCCGTCGGAGGACTTCACCTCGACCTCCCAGTAGTGGGCGTCGCCGTCCTGGTCGTCCTCCCACTGGACGGACCAGACCTGACCGGGGTGGGCGGCCAGGGCCGCCTTCATCGCCTGGTCGGCGGTGACCTTGGCGGAGAGCAGGGCCTTGTGCTCGGCGGCATTCTCGTTCGTGTCGCGGTTGCGCTCGGTGACCGTGCCGTCGGCCGCCACCTCCAGCTCGGCGTGACCCTTGCCGTCCTTGCTGATCACGTCCACGTGCCAGACGGATTCGTCCTTGTCGAGGGACTCGACGACGCCCGGGTAGTGCTTCAGGGCCGCCGCCGACGCCTCTTCGGCCGTCTCGGCGGTGGGGACGACGGCGGTGACGGCGGCGGTCAGGGTTCTCGCCGTGTCGGCGGATGCCGCTGCTGCGGCCGCCACCGGGCCTCCCATCATCAGGACGACGGCTGCGGCCGCTGAGATGTACACGTTGCGCTGCATGGCTGGACCTCCTCAGGCCGGCCAGCGCCTGCGGGTGCTCGGCGGCGGCCGGCAGCGGGCGGATAACGCCCATTCTCCGGCCGACCGCCGTCCGGGGCGCGTCGAGCGCCCGGGGGCTCAGGCCTTGCCGCGGGTGCCGCGCAGGTGCTCCGCCACCGGGGTGAGCGAGGCGCGCAGCGCCGCCAGGGCCTCCGGCGGCAGCAGGTCGATGAAGTGCCGGCGCACGGACGCCACGTGGTGCGGGGCGACCTTGCGCATCGTCTCCATGCCCTCGTCCGTGAGTACCGCGTACAGGCCGCGGCGGTCGGACTCGCAGTTGACCCGGCGGACCAGGCCCGCCGTCTCCATGCGTGTGATCTGGTGCGACAGCCGGCTCTTGGACTGCAGCGTGGCGGTCGCGAGATCGCTCATGCGCATCCGGTGGTCCTCGGACTCCGAGAGGTTCACCAGGATCTCGTAGTCGTTGTTGGTGAGTCCGAAAGGCTGGAGATCCTTTTCCAACTGGTGCATCAGCAGTCTGCTGACGTCCAGATGGGTGCGCCATGCGCACTGCTCGGCGTCGGTCAGCCAGCGCGTGGCCGTCTCGGTCTCCATGGTCTCCATGAATGAACTCTACCTAAAAAGTTGAATTGCGTACAAAGATCTGACGTCCGAGGGATCACAGTCCGAAGCGGCGCTGAAGATCACCCAGCTGACCCGGCATCCGCGGTACGCCCAGCTGTCCCATCGGGCCATGACCGGCCCCCGGGACACCCTGAGCGTTGCCCGTCGCCGCGCCGGCGCCGACCGTGCCGACCGAGTGCTCCGCCATCAGCATCTCCGACGACTGCAGCAGCACCGTCCCCGCCCCGACGAACTCGAACTGGTGCTCCTCGCCCGAGCTGCCGCCGATTCCGGAGAGCGAGCGCAGTCCGCCCATCACGCCCGACATGTAGCCGTGGTCGTAGTGGTGGCACGGCGAGGGACAGTCCGCCCAGCCCACCAGTGCCTGCGGGTCCACGCGCAGCGGCGGCTCCATGAACACCACCGGACCGTTGGACGCCGCCACGAACTTTCCGGTTCCGATCAGCGTCAGGAAGCCCGGGACGATGGACTGCTTGAGGGCGAGAGAGGGCTGGTACGCGAGCAGATTGCCTGAGCGGATCGTCAGGTTCCCGTTGTCCAGGTCGTACGAGTTCACGTCGAAGGCCCGGTCGGCCAGCAGCATCTTGCCCTGGCCCTCGGCCACCACCCAGTCGCTGGCGTGCAGCGGGGAGTGGAAGCTGGTGCGCAGCAGGCGGTCGAAGCGGCCGTTGCCGATGCCGTTGAACTCGATGCGCCCGTAGTACGAGATCATCTTGCCCTTCTGCAGGAACCACTGGCTTCCCTTGAGTTCCACGCAGAAGGTGTACGGGGTGACGTTGTCGTCGGAGGGCAGCGTGTACGGGTCGAAGACCGTCGGGCCGCCGGGTCCGCCGGTCACAGGGCCAAAGTTCACAGCTTCTCCTCGGAGGCCTGTACGTACACCGCGCCCTGGCCGGACAGCTCCAGCTGGAACGCCTCGCCCGAACCGCGTCCCACCATGTCCCGCCAGCCGAGCGCGGTGGAGAGCTTGTTGCGCACGTCCCCGTGGTGGGCGACGTACGCCTGCGGGTCCACGTGGATCGGGCGCTGCGGGGTGATGGGAAGCTCGATCACCCCGCCGTGGGCCATCACGGCGACCGAGCCGTGACCCTTGAGGGTGGTGGTGAACAGGCCCTGGCCGGTCACCTGGCCGCGGACCATGCCCATGACCCCGCCCTGCGAGCCCATGAACATCGTGCCCTGCTGGAGGGTGCCGTCGAAGGCGAGCAGCCGGTCGGCCTCGACGTAGAGGGTCTCGCCGGTCAGGTTGATCACCTGGATGTGGTGGCCGCCGTGGCCGAACATCACGGTGCCGCTGCCCTCGACCGTCATCAGCGGGGTCTGTTCGTTCGCCACCCGGCGCCCGATCATGCCCATGACCCCGCCCTGACCTCCCGTCAGGCTCGGGGTGAAGGAGACCTCACCGCGGTACGCGAGCATCGCGCCGCGCTGGCTGTACATCTTCTGGCCCGGGACGACCTGGGCCTCGACCATCTTCGAGTTGATCTCGCGGAACGGCATCAGACGTCGCCCCCGATGGTGTTGCGCTCGCTGGGCTGCACGTACACCAGGCCCTCGCCCTCGAAGCGGATCTGGAACGCCTCGCCGGAGCCCTCGCCGATCAGTGTGCGGAAGTTCACACCGGACTGGAAGGACTGCTGGAGGTCGCCGGTGTGCGCGATGTACGCCCCCGGGTCCACGGAGAGCGGGTACTGGGCGCTGACGCGCAGCACCACGGCCGGACCGTCGGAGACGATCGCCGCCTGTCCCGAACCCTCGACGGTCGTGGTGAACAGGCCGTTGCCCGTCGTCGCACCGCGCAGACCGGTGAAGGTGGTGCCGGTCCGCAGACCGGCGTCGGTGCACAGCAGGTTGCTGGACTCCACGTAGAGCTTCTCGCCGCGCAGATTGACCAGATTGATCTCACTTGCGCGGTCGGCGAAGAAGCAGGTGCCGTGCCCCTGCACTTCCATCACCGTCATCTGTTCGCCGGTCAGCCGGCGGGTCACCATGCCGCGGAGGCCTTCGCCACCGCCGGACATCTTCTTGAAGGCCATCTGCCCGTCGTACGCGACCATGGAGCCGTTCTTCGCTTTCACGGCATCCCCGGTCAGGTCGACGGCGAGCACCTTGCTGCCTTGGAGTCGGAACTGAGCCACGGGAAGACGTTATCGGCAGCGGGCGAGCCCGAACAGGGCCCGGTGGCCGATATATGCCACACCCGGGCGGTATGGGGGCGATCCCGACGCGCCGGGGAGGGAAGGGGTCGGGTCAAGATCCCGTAAAGCGGCTGCGACACTGGAACGGACCCTGGCCTCCACCCCGAAGGTTCCACGTGGACATCAAGACCGCCTCCGCTCTGCACCGACTGCGCCTCGTCTCCGTCCCGGAGGCGCTTTCGTTCCCGGCCCTGCTGATCTTCGGCTCGCTGCTGAGCCGGGTCTCGGACATCGACTACCTGATGATGCCGCTCGGTGCCATCCACGGGTTCCTGTTCACCGTCTACGTGCTCTTCCTGCTGGACGTGTGGAACAAGGCCAAGTGGCCGTTCAAGAAGGTCGCGTTGTTCTTCGTGCTCGCCGTGGTGCCGTTCGGCGGACTGTACGGCGACAAGCTGCTCAAGCGGGACGAGGGCGACAGCGTGATCGCGGCCCGTGCGCGCGAGGCGGCCGGCGCGTGATCGTCGCCTTCTCGGTGACCCCGCTGGGTGTCGGTGAAGAGGTCGGCGAATACGTCGCCGACGCGGTCCGGGTGGTCCGCGAGTCCGGGCTGCCGAACCGCACCGACGCCATGTTCACCACGGTCGAGGGTGAGTGGGACGAGGTCATGACGGTGGTCAGGCGCGCCGTGGCCGCCGTCGAGGAGCGGGCGCCCCGGGTCTCCTTCATCCTCAAGGCCGACATCCGTCCCGGAGTACGCGACGGGATCACCTCCAAGGTGGCGACGGTGGAGCGGCACCTCGCGGAGGGCTGACGCGCCCGGCTGCCACCTCTCATCGTGCGAAGCGCCCCCGGCCTCCCGGCCGGGGGCGCTTTCGCGTGCGCGGCCGTGGGGCTTGCGGGCTGCCCGCGGAAGTGGCTTTCCGGGGCTCCGCCCCGGGACCCGGCGCCCAGCGCCGGCGGGGCCGGGTGGAGGCGCCTCAAGTGTCAGGGGTCTGGATGGGGCTGGTTGAGCGATCGCTCAAAGTCGCCTAGGGTGCCGGTTGAGCGATTGCTCAAAATGGAATCGGGGGCGGGCATGGGCCTGTACGTCGAGACGTCGATCCGTGCCGGGATGGACGAGCTCTGGGAGCGCAGTCAGGATCCCGCGCAGCATCAGCGGTGGGACCTGCGGTTCACCTCCATCGGCTACCTTCCGCGGGACGAGGGCGAGCCCCAGCGGTTCCGGTATGCCACCCGCGTGCTGCCCTTCCTCTCGGTCGACGGGACCGGGGTCTGCGCCGGGGAACGGCACCGGGACGACGGGACCCGCGTGTCGGCCCTGCGCTTCGCCTCGGAGCATCCGCTCTCGCTGCTCGCCGAGGGCAGCGGTTACTGGCGTTACGTCCCGGGCCCCGACGGCATCCGCTTCCTCACCGGCTACGACTACCGCCCGCGCTGGGGCCGCTTCGGGTCCCTCGCCGACCGGTTGGTGTTCCGGCCGCTCATGGGCTGGGCCACCGCCTGGTCCTTCGACCGGCTGCGGCTCTGGTGCGAGCGCGGTACCCCGCCGGGCCTCGCCCTCGCCCGGGCGATCGGCGAGAGCGCCGTGCGGGCCCTGCTGTGCGCGACCGCCCTGGTGTACGCGCCGCCGGTCGCCGCCCTGTTCGTCCTGGCCGCCGCCCTGCTGCTGCCGCCGCTGCCCGGCACCCCGGCCGCCCGCCGCAGCCTGCGCACCCCGCCCGGCCGCACCCCCGCCCGCGCACCGCGCCTGCTCAGCACTCTGGAGCCGTCATGACCTCCATCTTCCGCGCCCACATGGGCGCCGACTTCGACCGGCTGCACCCGCAGATCCAGCGCCGGTTCTCGGTCGGACTGGCGAGCGGGGAGGGCTGCATCGGGCGCGGCACCATGGACCGGATATGGCACGGGCCCCGCTACGTGAAGCCCTTCCTCCGGCTCGGCGGCATGCGGAACATCCTGGTGCCGCGGGAGGGCGCGAACGTTCCGTTCGTCATCGAGAATCTCCCGTACCTCGACTCCTTCGGGCGGGAGACCGTCACCTTCGTCCGGACCTTCCGGCTGCCCGGCGGACCCCACCGCTTCGACGCCACGATGGTCCACAGCCCCGAACGGGACTGCGTCCTGGACTACCTGGGCACGCACCAGCACCTCGCCAGCGACCTCCACATGAGCGCCGAGCCCGACGGCTCGCTGCTCATCCGCTCCGGCGAGCACCGCTTCCGCGAGGGTCACGTGGACGTCCGCGTCCCCGATCTCATCGGCGCAGACGCCGAGGTGCGCGAGTCCTTCGACGACGCCACCGGCCGGTTCCGGATCCGGGTGCGGGTGGTCAACCGCCGCTTCGGGCCGCTCTTCGGCTATGAGGGCTCCTTCACCGCGCAGTACGTCGACGCCCGCTCCCACGGCGTGCGCGGCGACCTGCGACCCGTCCGCGAGGAGGTCCGGGCATGAGCGCGGGCACCAAGGAGAAGCTCCTCGAAGGGGCCCTGCGCACCCTGGTCGAACAGGGCATCGCCAAGACCTCCGCCCGCACCATCGCGGCCACCGCCGGGGTGGGGCAGGGCCTGATCTTCTATCACTTCGGCTCCGTCGACGAGCTGCTCGCCGCGGCCTGCCGGTATGGCGCCGAGCAGCGCGTGGCCCGCTACCGCGACCGGCTCGCCGAGCTGGGCAGCCTCGCCGAACTGCTGCAGTTCGCCCGGGAGATGCACGTCGAGGAGCGGGCCGCCGGGCACGTCGCCATGCTCGGGCAGCTCCTGGCCGCCGGACAGAGCTCGCCCGCCCTCGCGGCCGCCACCGCCGCCGGGCTCGGGCTGTGGATCGACGAGCTGGAGGCGGTGCTCACCCGGCTGCTGGCGGCGACCCCGCTGGAGGGGTACGCCGACCCGGCCGGGCTGGCCCGGGCCACGGCCGCCTCCTTCGTCGGTATCGAGCTGTACGAAGGGGTGGACCCGAGGGGCGCCGGCAGTGCGCTCGACGCGCTGGAGCAGCTCGCCGGGCTGGCCACGGTGCTGGAAGGCCTGGGCCCCCTGAGCCAGCGCGCGGTGCGGCACGGCCTGCGCCGCGGAACCCGCGGCTGACTGCGGAGCCCCGAGCGCGGGGGCCTGCGCCGCGGAACCCGCGGCTGACTGACCACGGCGCCCCGGGCGCGGGCTCATTCCCTGGCGCGCCGGGCCAGGCCCAGCGCGTAGTCCGGCCACCACACCCCGGCCTGCGGGCCGCCGCGGCACGAGCCGTCGGACTCGCCGGGCGGTTTGACCCAGAGGTAGGCGTCGACGAGTGGGTCGCCGGTCCGGTCGGTCGGCGGCGTTCCGAGGGCGCGGCCCGGCGGATTGCACCGGGCCCGGCTCCGGCTGCCCGGCAGCGGCCCTTCGCCGTTGCGGCCGGTGTCGACGACGAAGTGCTTGTTCCCCGTCGCCTTGGAGAGCGTCGCGCCGTACGCCCGGGTGACCGCGTCGGGCTGGAAGTCGGAGACGTTGAGGGCGAAGCCGTCCGCGCGCCCCAGGCCCGCCCTGCGGAGAGGCTCCACCAGGTCCGCCGGGTCGGGGATCCAGGACGGACTGCCCGCGTCCAGGTAGACCTTCGTGTGCTTGTTCCTCTTGAGCCGGTCGACGGCCTCGGAGAGCAGCCGGTAGCGCTCGGCGCGGTGTTCGGCCCGGACACAGCCGTCGACGACGTGCGCGAGGGCGTCCGGCTCCAGGATGACGACGGCCTTGGTGTCCTTGACGGCGTCGGCGAAGGCGCCGATCCAGCTGCGGTAGGCCCGGGCGTCGGCGGCGCCTCCGGCCGGCTGCCGCCCGCAGTCGCGGTGCGGGAGGTGGTGGGCGGCGAGCAGCAGGGTCCGCCCGGTGGCCCGGGCGCCCTCCGCGGCCCGGCGGATCCGGGGGCCCGGGTCCCCGCCCGGCGCCCACAGGGTCGTCGGCCGGTCCGCGATCCTGCGCAGCACCTGGGCGTCGCTGTTGCGGCCCGCCGCCTCCCAGGCGGCGACCTGCCGGGCGGCGGCGCTGTGCGGGTCCACCCAGTACGGGGACTCGCCGGTGGCCGCGACGGGGGAGGGGGAGGTGGAGGGGGCAGGGGCGGGGGGTGCGGCGGCGGGAGTTCCCGGCCGGGGCGCGGGTGCGCCGGTGCAGGCGGATCCCGCCGCGAGGAGAAGGAGGAGGCCGACGGCGGTGGCGGGAGTGCTGGAACGCGGCCTGCGAACGGCGGGGGGCATCCGGTTTCCTCAGGACGAAGGGTCGGGCAGCGGACCGGGATACCGGGACATGGTGACATAACGGACAGATGGCATCGCTGTGCGACACCGTGCCCGCGGGGTCAGCGAGCGGGGTCCCCCATGGTGAGGGCGATGGCCAGCGGGGTGCGCTCGTACAGGACCTGGTGGCCGTGACGGGCGGAGATGAGCAGGCCCGCCGCGTGCAGGATGCCCAGGTGGGCCGAGACGGTGGACGGGGCCAGCCCGAGCCGGTGGGCCAGGGCCGTGGTGGAGGACGGCTCGTCCAGCGCGCACAGCACATCGGCCCGGGCCCGGCCCAGCAGCCCGGCGAGCGCGGCGGGGGCCTCCTCCCGTACGGGGGTCCACAGGGCGCCGATGCCGCGGGCCGGGTAGACGACGGTCGGCTGCCAGGGCGGGTCGAAGCCGCCCGCGATGCCCGGCCAGACGAAGGCGCTCGGCATGAGGAGGAGACCCTGGCCGCCCAGGACGCGGTCGTGGTGGCTGGGCCGCTCGATGGTCAGGGTGAGGGAGGCGGCGTCCCAGGAGAGGTCCGGGTGCAGGCCGTCGAAGAGCGACCCCAGTCCGCCGGCGGCGAGGCGGCGGGTGTGGAAGAGGACGTCCGCCTCCAGCAGGGCCCGCAGCCGCGGCCAGTGCGGCTCGACCAGGACGCTCCAGGCCCGCTCCATCAGATCGGCCAGCTCCCGCACCGCCCGCGCCGGATCGGCCAGCATCGCCCCGCCCAGGTCGCTGTCGAGCGCGCCCGGGGTGCAGGACAGCGCCTTGCGCATGTCCTCGCGCACCTCGTCCGGATCGGCCGCGCGGACCAGCGCGAGCTCCTCCTCGAAGGAGACGCCGGGTCCGCTCGGCGGCGGGCTGATGAAGTCCGTACTGTGCCCCCGGCGCGGCATCAGCAGCCACAGCGGCCGCAGGTCCAGCCCGTCGGCGGCGGCCCGGATCCGCTGCAGCCAGGGCAGGTGGTAGCCCTGCCGGTCCGGGCGGTTCAGGGTGCGGACCGCCTCCTGCGTCTCCCACAACGGCGACAGCGCGAACCGGCACCGCAGCAGGTCGCCGTGGCCGAAGCGGTGGTGCAGCCCCATCCGGGTCCCCTCCCTCATCTCTGCGTTCCCGCGCGATGGCGCCGTCCGAAACGACGCCGTCCGAAACGACGCCGTCCCAGGGGACGCCGTCTGCGGGGACACTGTCTCAACATTCGGCCCCAGGCGAATCTCTGGGGCGCCGGACCCGGGCCCGGGACGCTGGTCCCATGCCAGCCGACACCCAGGCGCCCGGGCGGTTCACGCCGCCGCCGGGCTACCGTTCCGTGTTCCGGGTCCGGGAGTTCCGGTCCGTCTTCGCCGCCCACCTGATGTCCGTCCTCGGCGTGGTCGTCGCCGAGATCTCCCTCTCCGTCCTCGTCTACCGCCTCACCGGCTCGCCCCTGATGAGCGCGCTCACCTTCGCCCTCGGCTTCCTCCCGTACGCACTCGGCGGCACCCTGCTGGCCGGGATCGCAGACCGGCACCCCGCCCGGCGGGTGCTCGTCACGTGCGACCTCGTCTGCGCGCTCTGCGCGGTGGCCATGGTGCTGCCGGGCACCCCCGTCGCCGTGCTCCTCGCACTGCGCTGCGCGATGGCCTTCGTGGCGCCGCTCTTCCAGGGCACGCGCAACGCCTCCCTCTCCGACGTCCTCGGCGCCGGCGACGCCTTCGTCCTGGGCCGCTCGCTGCTGCGCATGGTGGCCCAGAGCGCCCAGCTCATCGGCTTCGGCCTCGGCGGGCTGCTGCTCACCGTGGTCGCCCCGCGCGGGGCCCTCGCCCTCACCGCCGTGGGATTCCTCGGCTCCGCGCTCCTGCTCCGGCTCGGCACCCGCAGCCGTCCCGCGCGCACGAGCGTCCGTACCTCCCCGCTCGCCGGACTGCGCGCCGTCCTCGGCCGGCGCCGGCTGCGCGCACTGACCCTCCTCTTCTGGCTGCCGCCCGTCTTCCTCGTCGTCCCCGAGGCGCTGCTCGCCGCGTACGCCGACGGCATCGGCGCCGGCACCGCCGCCCTCGGCCTGATGATGTGCGCCATGCCCGTCGGCACCATCGCCGGGGAACTCTGGGCCGGCTCCGCCCTCACCGCCCGAACGCGATCGCGGATCGTGGCCCCGCTCGCCGCCGTGGGCCTGCTGCCGCTGATGCTCTACGCCGGCCGGCCGGGCGTGCCCCTCGTCCTCACCGCGCTGCTGCTCGCGGGCCTGGCCCACGCCTACACCCTCGGGCTGGACCAGTGGTACGTCGACGCCGTTCCCGACGAGCTGCGCGGCCGGGCGATGACCCTGCTCAGCACCGGCCTGATGACTCTCCAGGGGGTGGGCATGGCCCTGGCCGGCCTGGCCGCCGAGTTCCTGCCGGTGCACGCGGTCGTCACCGGCGCCGGGATCCTCGGCACGGCGGTCGTGCTGGTGCTCCTGACCGAACTGCGGGCCGCCGCCCGGCAGGAGGAGAGACTGAAGGATGAGACGGCCCTCGCCGTGAAGTGACCTGCCGGTAGGGTCGGACGCGTGCCCAAGCCGCTCAGCCTTCCCTTCGACCCCATCGCCCGCGCCGACGAGCTCTGGCAGCAGCGCTGGGGACCGGTGCCGTCGATGGCCGCGATCACCTCGATCATGCGCGCCCACCAGATCCTGCTCGGCGAGGTCGACGCGGTCGTCAAGCCGTACGGACTGACCTTCGCGCGGTACGAGGCGCTGGTGCTGCTCACCTTCTCCAAGGCCGGCGAGCTGCCGATGTCGAAGATCGGCGAGCGGCTGATGGTCCACCCGACCTCGGTGACGAACACGGTGGACCGGCTGGTGAGGTCCGGGCTCGTCGACAAGCGGCCCAATCCCAACGACGGCCGCGGCACCCTGGCCTCCATCACGGAGAAGGGCCGCGAGGTCGTCGAGGCCGCCACGAAGGACCTGATGGAGATGGACTTCGGCCTCGGCGTGTACGACGCCGAGGAGTGCGGGGAGATCTTCGCGCTGCTGCGCCCGCTGCGGGTGGCCGCAGCCGACTTCGCGGAGTCGTAGGGCCGGCGGCCGCAGCCGTGCCGCCGGGACGCGGGCCCCGCGCTCGGGACCCGGGCCCGCGTCAAGATCGAGCAAAACGGACGGTTAGGCTCGTGCGCATGAAACGAAGCGTGCTGACCCGCTACCGCGTCATGGCCTACGTGACCGCGGTCATGCTCCTGATCCTTTGTGCCTGCATGGTGGCGAAGTACGGCTTCGACACCGGCGCCGGCCTGACCTTCGCGGTCTCGCAGGCCCACGGTGTCCTCTTCATGGTCTACCTGGTCTTCGCCTTCGACCTGGGCTCCAAGGCCAAATGGTCCTTCGGCAAGCTGCTCTGGGTGCTCGTGTCGGGCACGATCCCGCTTGCCGCGTTCTTCGTCGAGCGCAAGGTCCGCGACGAGGTCGAGCCGCTGGTCAGCGGCTCGCTCGCGACCGCCAAGGCCTGACAGGCGACGTACGTCACCCACCCCCGGGGCGACTCCCCGGGGGTTTGCCATCGACATTTACTAGGACGTCCTAGTAAATTCATGGGTATGGACGCTGACGCCATCGAGGAAGGCCGCCGTCGCTGGCAGGCCCGTTATGACAAGGCCCGCAAGCGCGAGGCAGACTTCACCACGCTCTCCGGCGATGCCGTCGAACCGGTCTACGGGCCCCGGCCCGGTGACGCGTACGAGGGATTCGAGCGCATCGGGTGGCCGGGGGAGTACCCCTACACCCGCGGCCTGCACGCCACCGGCTACCGGGGGCGGACCTGGACCATCCGGCAGTTCGCCGGGTTCGGGAACGCCGAGCAGACCAACGAGCGCTACAAGATGATCCTGGCCGCCGGCGGCGGCGGGCTCTCGGTCGCCTTCGACATGCCGACCCTCATGGGGCGCGACTCCGACGACCCCCGCGCCCTCGGAGAGGTCGGGCACTGCGGGGTCGCCATCGACTCCGCCGCCGACATGGAGATCCTCTTCAAGGACATCCCGCTCGGCGACGTCACGACCTCGATGACGATCTCGGGCCCCGCCGTGCCCGCCTTCTGCATGTACCTGGTCGCCGCCGAGCGGCAGGGCGTGGACCCCGCCGTGCTCAACGGCACGCTCCAGACCGACATCTTCAAGGAGTACATCGCCCAGAAGGAGTGGCTCTTCGAGCCCGAGCCGCACCTGCGCCTCATCGGCGACCTCATGGAGTACTGCACGAAGGGCATCCCGGCCTACAAGCCGCTGTCCGTCTCCGGCTACCACATTCGCGAGGCCGGGGCGACGGCCGCACAGGAGCTCGCGTACACGCTCGCCGACGGCTTCGGCTACGTGGAGCTGGGGCTTTCGCGCGGCATGGACGTGGACGACTTCGCGCCCGGTCTCTCCTTCTTCTTCGACGCGCACCTCGACTTCTTCGAGGAGATCGCCAAGTTCCGCGCCGCCCGCCGGATCTGGGCCCGCTGGATGAAGGAGGTCTACGGGGCCAAGAGCGAGAAGTCGATGTGGCTGCGCTTCCACACCCAGACCGCCGGCGTCTCCCTGACCGCGCAGCAGCCGTACAACAACGTCGTGCGCACCGCGGTGGAGGCCCTCGCGGCCGTCCTCGGCGGCACGAACTCCCTGCACACCAACGCCCTCGACGAGACCCTCGCCCTGCCGAGCGAGCAGGCGGCCGAGATCGCCCTGCGCACCCAGCAGGTGCTGATGGAGGAGACCGGCGTCGCCAACGTGGCGGACCCGCTGGGCGGTTCCTGGTTCGTGGAGCAGCTCACCGACCGCATCGAGGCCGACGCCGAGAAGATCTTCGATCAGATCAAGGAGCGCGGCCTGCGCGCCCACCCCGACGGGCGCCACCCCATCGGACCGATCACCTCGGGCATCCTGCGCGGCATCGAGGACGGCTGGTTCACGGGGGAGATCGCCGAATCGGCCTTCCAGTACCAGCGCTCGCTGGAGAAGGGCGACAAGCGGGTCGTCGGCGTCAACGTCCACCACGGGTCGGTCACCGGCGACCTGGAGATCCTCCGGGTCAGCCACGAGGTGGAGACCGTCCAGGTGCGGGAGTTGGCGGCGCGTAAGGCGCGGCGCGACGACGCCAAGGTCACCGCTGCACTGAAGGCGATGCTGGAGGCGGCCCGGGACGGGTCGAACATGATTCCGGCCATGCTGGACGCGGTGCGGGCCGAGGCCACGATGGGCGAGATCTGCAACGTCCTGCGCGACGAGTGGGGCACCTACACCGAACCGCCGGGCTTCTAGGGCGTGTCTTTCGGAAGGCCGGTCAAGTCGCCCGTACCAGGGGCCTCGTGGCCGGCCTTCCTGTTCCCGGGCGGGGCGTGGGCGCGCGTGTCCGGTGGGGGACGAGGGGGCTGCGGCGGCCACTGCGCCTCCGTCGTCGCGGCTCAGGCCGGGCTCAGGCCGGAGCGGCTCAGGCCGGCGCCGGACCCCGGAGGCCGTGCATCAGCAGGGCCGTGAAGGTGGCCACCCAGACCTCGTCCACCGGCTCGGAGCTCACCAGGGCGCGGTGCACCACCGTCCCCGCGATCACGTCGAAGATCAGGTCCGTGGTACGGCCCGCCAGGGACTCGTCCTCCTCGTACGGGAGTTCGCCGCGGGCCTGGGCCCGTTCGCGGCCCAGTACGACGAGACGTTTCTGTCGGTCCACGATCGCCGACCGGATCCGGTCGCGCAGCGCCTCGTCCCGGGTGGACTCGGCGACGACCGCCATCAGCGCCGTACGGGCCTCCGGGCGGCGCAGCAGTTCCGCGAACCGCAGGACCACGTACTCGATGTCGGCTTCCAGGGAGCCCCGGTCCGGCAGCTCCAGCGAGTCGAACAGCTCCGCGACCGCGTCCACGACCAGCTCGTTCTTGCCCGCCCAGCGCCGGTAGAGGGTGGTCTTGGCGACCCCCGCGCGGGCTGAGACGTCGCCCATCGTCAGCTTCGACCAGCCCAGCTCGACCAGTGCGTCCCGGGTCGCGGCGAGGATGGCGGCGTCCGCGGCCGCGCTGCGGGGGCGACCGGTGCGGCCGGGGCTGGGGTTGCGCATGGCCGAGACCATACCCGTCGGTAGCCGAACGGGCCGCTGTGGTTCAGATCACTGGCGCCGCAGGGGCGCGCAGGGCCGCCGGGGGAGTTACGCTACGGCTCGTAGCGTAAGAGCGACAACCACGCGAAGAGCTACAGGCGTCAGGTGGGGACCCGGCGCCGCCCAGCACGACGATCGCGAGAGCACGACGGTACGGCCAATTCACGCGATCTTTTTCGTCGGCGCGCGCACACGGGGGAGGATGTACGCATGCAGCCCAGAAACATGTCCATGAGCGGCGTCGTCGACCTCGCCGCTGTGAAGGCGGCCGGCGAGGCCAAGGCGAAGGCCGAGCAGGCCCGCGCCGAATCGGCACGCCAGGCCGGTCAGGGCGGCGGGGCCGGCCCGTCCGCCGGCGCGGTGCCGCCGTCCGCGCTCGTCACCGACGTAGACGAGGCCGACTTTGAACGCGATGTGCTCCAGCTCTCCGCCGAGGTTCCGGTCGTCCTGGACTTCTGGGCCGAGTGGTGCGAGCCCTGCAAGCAGCTCAGCCCGCTGCTGGAGCGTCTGACCCTCGAGGCGAACGGCCGCCTCGTGCTGGCCAAGGTCGACGTCGAAGCCAACCAGATGCTGATGCAGCAGTTCGGCATCCAGGGCATTCCGGCCGTCTTCGCCGTGGTGGCCGGCCAGGTGCTGCCCCTCTTCCAGGGCCTGGCCCCCGAGCAGCAGATCCGCGAGACCCTCGCCCAGCTGGTCCAGGTCGCCGAGGAGCGCTTCGGGATCATCGGCATCGAGGTGGACCCGAACGCGGAGGGGGCCGCTCCGGCTTCCGCCTCGGCCGAGGCCGAGATTCCGGCCGGCCCGTACGACGCGCTGCTGGAGGCGGCCGTCGTCGCGCTGGACGCCGGTGATCTGGGCGGCGCGGCGCAGGCGTACAAGAACGTACTGGCCGACGACCCCGGCAACAGCGAGGCCAAGCTGGGCCTCGCGCAGGCCGAGCTCCTCGCCCGCGTGCGGGACATGGACCCGCAGGCGGTGCGCACCGCGGCGGCCGAGAGCCCGCGCGACCCGGCGGCGCAGATCGCCGCGGCCGACCTCGACCTGGTCGGCGGTCACGTGGAGGATGCCTTCGGCCGACTGGTGGACACCGTGCGCGTCACGTTCGGTGACGACCGGGATACCGTACGCCTGCGGCTTCTGGAGCTGTTCGAGGTCATCGGCGCGGACGATCCGCGGGTGACGGCGGCGCGTACGGCGCTCGCCCGGGTGCTCTTCTAGACCGGCTCCTGCCGTCTGCGGGCCCGCTCCGCGCGGGCCCCGGGGATCTTCCCCCTCGTCGGCGGGCCACCGGCGATTTGTTGACACGCAGATAAACAGCGGCCGCGCTTTGCCAAAACTTGGCAATCGCGGCCGCTGTTACTCGCAGTAAATCGAACCCCGTGAACTGTCCGGTGTGTTCACCATTTCACCGTTCTGTCGTGGCCGTAGGTGACACCCTGTGTTGCTGCCCGACGGTGGCGGGTCGTACTCAGGTTATCTGGCCGTTACCCGCCAGTAACGAACCCCCTTGTGCCCCGGCCTGGAATGGACCACGATCGGCGACGCTCGGTCCTTCCCGCAGAGCCGCTCACTCGGAGACGCGGTGGAGGGTCCCCACCGAGCCGGCCGGTGGCAGTGGCACCGGCCGTGGGACAGGGGGGTCTCCGCCACACCGGCGGGGCCTGTCCTCCAGGTTGCGCGAACGCGTGGCCCAGTGGTTGTCGCTCGGGGGTGATCGCCGGTGTATCGGACGTGGCACAGCCGCGGCCCGGGCGCCTGCGCTTCTTCCCGAGGACGTAGCACTTCTCCCATCCCAGGACGGGCACGGCCCGGACCGGAGATGTACGTCCGAGAAGGAGGAACGAAATGAGTTCTCAGGTTCGTGGCGGGACCAGATGGAAGCGCTTCGCGCTCGTCATGGTGCCGAGCATCGCGGCCACGGCCGCGGTCGGTGTGGGACTGGCGCAGGGCGCCCTTGCGGCGTCCTTCAGCGTCTCCGGCCAGGACTTCAAGGTCTCGGCCGACAAGCTCGACGGTCAGAACCTCATCCAGTACGGCGGTATCGCCGAGGGGCACGACCTCAAGGGCAACCCGCAGCACCACCCGGTCACCATCTCCGGGTTCAGCAACGCCAAGATCACCAACATGTGCCAGTCCCTGGTCACCCCGACTCCGCTGGGCCCCATCACGCTCCAGCTGAAGACCGGTCACAAGGGCACCCCGGCCGAGGCGACCAACATCTACCTGGATGTTGCCGAGCTCGACACGGACGCCGAGTTCACCAACCTGGACATCGGCGTCGCGGTCGGCGACCCGAGCCACAAGACCAAGCCGCAGGCCGGCACGGTCGCCAGCCCGTACGCGTTCTCGCAGCGCGCCGACCGGGCCGTCCTGACGAACGTGAAGCAGAAGGCGTGGGCCACCACGGCGGGCACCTTCAAGCTGCCCAACCTGAAGCTGCGCCTGATGGGCGGCGACCAGCCGTGCTACCAGGACATCAAGGACTGACGTCCCGGTGAATGACCGGAAGGGCGGGTGGCGGCAGCCGTCGCCTCCCGTCCGTCCGGGCTCCACAGAGTTCTCCGTACCACCGTTTCCAGGGAGCTGTTGTCCATGAACCCCCAGGCCCCGGTTTACGTTCGCGCAGAAAACGACGCCTGGCCCACCGTGGTGTACTACCGCTTCCATGCCTGGAGCGGTCGCCGTCCCTTCTGGGCCGGGCTGTTCACGCTCCTCGGTGGCCTCCCGATCGCGTACTTCCCGTACGCGGACCTCCGGCTGGGCAACGTCAGTCTCGCGATGGCCACCACGGGCGGCGCGGGCGCGCTGATCATCGGCGTCCTGCTGATCACGCTGGGACTGGCCCTCTGGTTCCAGGAGACCATCCGCGTCTTCGCCGGCGTGGCCGCGATCCTGCTGGCCCTGGTCTCGATCCCGGTGTCCAACCTCGGCGGCTTCTTCATCGGTTTCACCCTCTCCATGGTCGGCGGCGCTCTCGCCCTCGCCTGGGCTCCGGGGCAGCCGGTGGACGAGGAGCCGGCCGATCAGCAGCCGGCGCTCCAGCAGACGACCGCGGTCGGCCTGGGGAAGACGGAGGAGACGGCGGGTACCCAGGGCATCCCGGGTCCCCGTGAGACGGAGACGGCACACGCGAGCGAGACGACTGCCCACGCCGATGGCGGGAGGAACAGTGCGGGGTGACGAGACGCAGCGGGGCGTGGCCCCAGGCGCAGAGTCCCGTGTAGTTAAGGGGCCGCGGCACGCGGCGCCGCGAAAGTCGCTGCTGAACAAGATCCAGATACCCGTCGGCAAGACGATGGCACTGGCGGCGATGCCGACGGCCGTGTTCGTCGGGATGGGCATGGCGCCGAAGCTGGCCGTGGCCGACGACAAGGACATCCCCTTCGCGCCCGGGCCGTGTGTGACGCGGTCCGACGAACCTGCGGAGACCGAGTCGAAGTCTCCGTCCCCGACGCCTTCGACCACGCCTTCGCCGAGTTCGTCGCCCAGCGCGACGCCCTCACCGTCGGCGTCCGCGCAGCAGAATCCGAAGCCGACCGCTTCTCCGGAGGCGACCAAGCCCCCGGCGGCGAAGGAGACGGCCCCGGCCGCCACGCCGTCGCCGACCACGACCTCGAACCCGCTGGACCCGCTGGGCGTCGGCGACGCGCTCAAGGGCCTCTTCGACGAGCTCGGCCGGCCGCTCAAGGACGTGCAGCCGACGCCCACGCCGACCCCGACCCCGACGCCCACGCCGTCCACCACGGCCAAGCCGACTCCGGACCCGGTCGCGGACGCGATCCGCGACGCGGCGAAGCAGGCCGGAGCCGGCGTCTCGGAGCTGTCCGAGGAGGTCAAGAAGACCGAGAAGACCCCGAAGGACGAGACGGGCGAGTCGACCGAGGACAAGGACAAGCCCGAGGCGACGAAGGACCCGGACGGGAAGGAACCATTCCCCTGTCCGACCCACGACGCCAAGGCGCTGGCCGACGCCGAGCTGGAGACGGGCATCCCGCTCCTGCCGGACGAGCCCTGGTACCTCGACAGCTCGCTGCTGACCCTCTACGGCCTGGACTACCACGGCATCGTCGAGGTGAAGACGGCGGGCGGGAAGACCAAGAAGGTCCTGAAGTTCACGGCTGACTCGCTGGACATCAAGGACCTGTACCAGACGGTCGGCAAGTCGGGGCACGTCGCCCACCTGAAGTCCCGTCCGGGGTCCACGTCCAAGATCCGCGGCGGCACGGTGACGATGTACACCGAGAGCCTCAAGGGCAACCTGTTCGGTCTGATCCCGATCGAGTTCACCCCGAACACGCCGCCGCCCCTGAACGTCCCGTTCGCGTTCTTCACGGACGTCAAGGTCGTCCAGGCCGGCCAGTTCGGCGGCACCCTGACGGTTCCGGGCCTGAAGAACTACATCGGTCCGCCGGAGTAGTCCGCTCCGACGCTCGTGTGAACACGCCGAGGGCGGCACCCCGCATCACTGCGG
>NZ_JBSGZI010000130.1:0-19804 GCF_053610945.1 Streptomyces sp. NPDC054849 | reverse complement strand
TTGCCCTACAGTCACCTGACTGTCCGTCAGAAATGACCTCGCCGGAGGGGACCGCATGCGCCTCGGACTCGCACTCGGCTACTGGGGGCGCGGCCCCGATCCCGCCCACCTCGACCTCGCCACCGAGGCCGAGAACCTCGGCTACGACTCGGTGTGGACCGCCGAGGCCTGGGGCTCGGACGCCTTCACCCCGCTGACCTGGATCGCCGCGCACACCTCGCGGATCCGCCTCGGCACGGCCATCGCGCAGATGGCCGCCCGCACCCCGACCGCCACCGCCATGCAGGCCCTCACCCTGGATCACCTCTCCGGGGGCCGGATGATGCTGGGGCTCGGACTGTCCGGCCCGCAGGTGGTCGAGGGCTGGTACGGGCGCCCCTTCCCCGCGAGCCCGCTCACCGCGACCCGCGAGTACGTCGACGTCATCCGCCAGGTACTGCGCCGCGAGGGGCCGGTCGCGCTGGACGGCCGCTTCCACAGCCACCCGTACCGCGGCGAGGACGGCACCGGCATCGGCAAGCCCCTCAAGCCCATCACCCACCCGCTCCGCGCGGACCTGCCGGTGCTGCTGGGCGCCGAGGGCCCCAAGAACATCGCGCAGACGACGCGGATCGCGGACGGCTGGCTGCCCCTGTACTGGTCGCCGACCCGCACCGACGTGTATCAGGCCTCGCTGACGGACGTCCCCGACGGCTTCATGATCGCGCCGATGGCCCGCGCCAAGGTCTGCGCCGACGTCACGGAGGGCCTGCTCCCGGTCAAGGCGATGCTCGGCTTCTACATCGGGGGCATGGGCCACGCGGCCCGCAACTTCCACGCCGACCTGATGGCCCGGATGGGCTATGAGGAGGAGGCCCGCCGCATCCAGGAGCTGTTCCTCGCCGGCCGCAAGGAGGAGGCGGTCCTGGCCGTCCCGGACGCGTTCGCCGACGAGATCTCCCTGATCGGCCCCCGCGAGCGGATCGCCGAACGCCTGGAACTGTGGCGCAAGGGCCCCGTCACCGACCTCCTCCTGACGGCCCCGGACCCCCACACCCTGCGCGTCCTGGCCGAGCTCAACAGCTAGGCCGTCTCTTTCGGATCTTGCTGGGCCCGACGGCCGCGGGGACCGGGGCCCGGGGTGTCAGGGTGAGGGGGTGTCCGCGTCCGACTGCGGCACGGCCGCCAGCAGTTCGCGGACGTCCAGCGGCATGACGGCGATCTCGATGCTTCCGCCGCCCTCGTAGGTGCAGGTGACGATCCGCGAGCCGGGGTTGATGGAGATCCCCTCCTTCACGGACGGGACCCGCAGGCCGGTGGCTCGGCCGCCGGGCAACGCTACGGATGCACCGCGCCCGGGCACCCAGCGGGCCACGCCCTCCTCGGCGTACAGCCGGCCCGGCCGCCAGCGGCCCCGGCCGGCCGGAATGCGCGCCATACCGGGAATGCCGGGCACGGGCCCGGCGGCCACCCGCGCGAGGTGCTTGCGCCGCACCAGCCACCCGGCCCCGGCGATCCCGCCGGCGAGGAACACGTACTCGATCACCCGCCCATTGAAGCAGCCACGCCGCAACACCCACCGCCCCGGCCCGCCCCGGCCCCGGCCCCGGGGACAGGAAACGGGCCGGGACGACGGCGACGGCGACGGCGACGGCGACCGCCGTCAGCCGCCCAGCTGGGAGGTGCTCGGGACCTTGTCGACCACTTCGGCGCCCGCGCTCTTGCCCGCGTCCTTGACGCCGTCGATGACGTTGCTGAAGGCGTCGATGTCGGCGTCGCCCGCCTGGCCCTTGCGGAGCTTGCCCGCGAGGCCCTTGAGCGACTCGATGCCCGCCGTCAGCGGGGCCAGTGCCTTCGACAGCAGCGGGTCGCCCTGGGCGTTCTCCTTCGCCGCCTTCAGCCGGTTGTACGCGAACGCGCCCGCGAGGCCCGCCTTGATGAGTGCGAAGGTGCGGCCCTTCGCACCCTTCTTGAACTTGCCGTCGCGGTACGGCTTGACGATCCACTGGTAGGTCGCCCCGGCAGCGAGACCCGCGTTGGCGACGAAGCGCGTCTTGGCGAACTTCTGCTTCTCGGCGGTCGTGCTGGGCGAGGGCGTCGGGGCCGCCCGTTCATCGGCTTCGACGGCGGCCGGCTCGGCGGCGGCGAGCGCGGCCAGGTCGGCGGCCGCGGCTGCGGAGAAGACCTCCTCCCGCTGGCCGTTGCCGCCACCGCCGCTGCCGCAAGCGGTGGCGCCGATCATCAGCGCGGTGGACAGGATGACCGCCGTGACGGCGCGACGGAATCGAACGGTCGTGGGTACGGACACGGTTTCCTCCGGGGACTGAGGCGTCTTCCGCAGCCTCACCCCGGTCCCCCGGCTCCACCACCCGGAGGGCCCGTTCGGGTTTACCCTGCGCGTTCGCGGCAACACGCGGGACATGCCCACACACACCCGAGTACAAGCCCGAAGCAGCACTCAGGCAGGCCGGGCCGTCGCACTGGTGGCGGACGTGCTGGCCTTCGTGATCGCCCTGTGGATCCTGCTGTACCTGCTGGAGGCCAACCAGGGCAACGAACTGGTCGGCTTCGTCCACGACGTGGCGAGCTGGCTCGCCGGCTGGTCCTACGACCTGTTCACCTTCAGCCGCGAGTGGGTCCAGGTGGTGATCGGCTACGGCCTCGCGGCCGTCGTCTACCTCCTGCTCGGCCACGCCATCGCGGGCTGGCTCTACCGCCGCTGAGGCCGGCGACCGCGACAGCGGCCGCGCCGACCGCAACCGCGACCGCCGCAACAGCGACCGCGGCGACCGCTCAGCCGCAGCAGTCCGGCTCCAGTCCGGCCGGGAGCGAGGTCCCGCCGAACACCTCGGTGGTGGCCTCGTCCCCGCCCAGGGCGGCGACGGCGAGCAGCAGGGACGCGGCGGTCCAGGTGGTCTGCTCCACCGGCCAGACCGCCTCGTCCTGGAAGACGTAGCCCGTCCAGTACATGCCGTTGTCGGCGCGCAGGTGGGTGATCGACCGCAGGATCTCCAGGGCCCGGTCCGACTCCCCCGTCGCCCACAGCGCGAGCGCCAGCTCGCAGGACTCGCCGCCCGTCACCCACGGATTGGGCAGGACGCAGCGCACGCCCAGGTCCGGGACCACGAACTCGTCCCAGCGCGCCTCGATCCGCGCCTTGGCCTCGGAGCCGGTCAGGGCGCCGCCGAGGACCGGGTAGTACCAGTCCATCGAGTAGTGGTTCTTGTCGAGGAACCGCTCGGGATGGCGGCGGATGGCGTGCCGCAGCGCGCCCGCGGCGAGCTCCCAGTCCGGCTGGGGCTCCTCACGGTGCTCGGCGATCGCCAGCGCGCAGCGCAGCGCCTGGTGGATGGAGGAGGAGCCGGTGAGGAGCGCGTCGGTCACGGCCGTGCCGTCCGCCTCCCGCTTCCAGCCGATCTCGCCGCCCGGCTGCTGCAGGGTCAGGACGCACTCCACGGCCGCGTACACGGCGGGCCACATGCGGTCGAGGAAGGTGTCGTCGCCGGTGGACAGGTAGTGGTGCCAGACGCCGACGGCTATGTACGCGGTGAAGTTGCTCTCGCGGCCGGCGTCCTGCGGCTCGGCGGTGTCCACGCCGTCCGGCCGGTCGGCGTAGGCCGCGTACCAGGAGCCGTCCTGGTTCTGGTGCCGGGCCAGCCACGCGTACGCCCGCTCGGCCGCCTCGTGTTCACCGGCCGCGTCCAGCGCCATCGCGGCCTCGGTGTGGTCCCACGGGTCGAGGTGGTGCCCGCGGAACCACGGGATGGCTCCGTCCGCGCGCTGGGCGGCGAGGATCCCCGCCACCGTCTCGGCGGCCTGTTCGGCGGTCAGTACGCCGTCGAGGACCAGGTGTTCGGTGCGCCCCGGCGAGCTCACAGGGCCGCGCCGACGGGGAGGTGGGGCTTGGTCGCGTACGCGACGAAGCTCTTGCCGATGAGCGGGTTGAGGGCCTGCTCGGCGAGGCGCGTCGCCAGCGGCTTCTTCATGATGTCCCAGACCAGGAGCTTGTGGTACGCCTTGACGGGCAGCGCCTTGTCGTTGTCGACGCCGAAGGCGCACTTGAGCCACCAGTACGGGGAGTGCAGGCCGTGCGCGTGGTGCGTGCCGTAGGGCTTGAGGCCGGCGGCCTTCATCTTGCCCAGCAGCTCGTCCGCCTTGTAGATGCGGATGTGGCCGCCCTCGACCTCGTGGTAGGCGTCGGAGAGCGCCCAGCAGATCTTCTCGGGGCCGTAGCGCGGCACGGTGATGGCGATGCGCCCGCCGGGCTTGAGCACGCGGACCATCTCGGCGAGCACGCCCTTGTCGTCGGGGATGTGCTCCATCACCTCGGAGATGATGACGACGTCGAAGGACTCGTCGGGGAAGGGCAGGGCGAGCGCGTCGCCCTCCATGGCGGTGGCGGTGGCTCCGGCCGGGGCCTCACCGGCCTCCTTCATGGCGGCGAACCACTTGGCGACCTCGCGGATCTCCTCGCCGTTGCGGTCGACGGCGACCACCTGGGCGCCTCTCCGGTAGCACTCGAAGGCGTGCCGGCCTGCGCCGCAGCCCAGATCGAGTACGCGGTCGCCTGCGGCGAGCGGGAACCGGGAGAAATCGACGGTCAGCACGGGGTCCTGCCTTCGCGGTCGCGGGGGTGTACGGAGGTGGTGTGGAACAGGGCGGTGTGGAACAGGGCGGTGTCGGGGGGTGCGGTGGGGAAGAGGCGGAAGGTCACCGCGCGCGGCGGGTACGGGCGGCCTGTTCGATGGCGGCGCGGTAGTGCGCGACGGTGCCCTCGGCGGCCCTGGCCCAGGTGAACCGGGTCAGCACCCGTTCGCGCCCCGCGGCCCCGAGGCGGGCCCGCAGCTCCGGGTCGCCGAGCATCCGGCCCAGCGCGGTGGCCAGCGCGTCCGCGTCGCCGGGCGGCACCGCGAGGCAGGTCTCGCCGTCGGGTCCGGCGACCTCGGGGATCGCGCCGCCGGTGGTGGCGACGAGCGGGGTGCCGGTGGCCATGGCCTCGGCCGCCGGGAGCGAGAACCCTTCGTAGAGGGAGGGGACGCAGGCGATCTGGGCGCTGCGGACGAGGTCGACGAGCTCGACGTCGGTGATGCCCTTGACGAAGCGGACGGCGTCCTGGAGTCCGTACGTCTCGATGGCGCGGGCGACCGGCCCCTTCTCGGCGCGCTTGCCGACGACGACGAGGTGGGCCTCGGGGTGTTCGGTGCGCAGCTTCGCGAGCGCCTCGACGAGGTACACGAGCCCCTTGAGCGGCACGTCGGCGCTGGAGGTGGTGACGATGCGGCCGGACACCTCGGCGACGGACGGGTCCGGCGACCAGAGGTCGGTGTCGGCGCCGATGTGCACGACGTGGATGCGCTCGTCCTGGACGCCCAGGTGCTCGGCGATCTCCTGCCTGGAGGATCCGGAGACGGTGAGCACGGACGGCAGCCTGCGGGCCACGCGGCCCTGCATGCGGGTGAAGGCGTACCAGCGACGTACGGAGAGCCGCTTCTTGCGGTCCTTCGCGGCGGCGAGGTCCAGCTTGCGGTCGACGGTGATGGGGTGGTGGATCGTCGTGACCAGGGGCGCGCCGAGGTCGCCCAGCAGGCCGTACCCGAGCGTCTGGTTGTCGTGGATGACGTCGAAGTCGCCTGCGCGCGCGGCCAGGTGGCGGCGGGCGCGCAGGGAGAAGGTCAGCGGCTCGGGGAAGCCGCCGGTCCACATGGTCGCGACCTCGAGGGCGTCGATCCAGTCCCGGTACTCGTCGCGCTTCGGCGTACGGAACGGGTCGGGGCTGCGGTACAGGTCGAGGCTCGGAAGCTCGGTGAGCGAGGCGCCCGTGTCGAGCACCGGGTAGGGCTGCGCGCCGACGACCTCGACGGAGTGCCCCAGGCGGACGAGCTCGCGCGAGAGGTGGCGGACGTAGACGCCCTGGCCGCCGCAGAACGGGTTCCCCTTATAGGTGAGGAGTGCGATACGCAGCGGGCGGTCGCCGTCGGTGACGGAACCCGCGAAAGGGCTCGTCACCATGGCCTCAGCGGTCACTCTCGGCCCCCTTCTCCCTGCACTTTCGCCGGAGCGTAACCGCTCGGATAATGTAGAACAAGTTTCAGACTTGATCCGTCGAAGACCATTGAATCTACCGGCCGGAAACCACACCGTAAGAGGCGGAGCAGGTGATTCGCGCCACGGCTCGGGCGCCTGCCATGCTGGCTCCGGACCAGCCCGGATTCAGCCCGCGCAACGACACGGAACGGGACACATGACAGCGGAAGTGAAGGCCGTCACGACACCGGCGTCGCCTCCCCTGACGGAGCGCCAGGAGGCGCGCCGCCGCCGGATCCTGCACGCCAGTGCCCAGTTGGCCAGCAGGGGCGGTTTCGACGCCGTCCAGATGCGCGAGGTCGCGGAGGCGGCCGGCGTGGCGCTGGGCACGCTCTACCGCTATTTCCCGTCGAAGGTCCACCTGCTGGTCGCCACCATGCAGGACCAGCTCCAGCACATGCACACCACGCTGCGCAAGCGCCCGCCGGCCGGGGACGACCCGGCGGCCCGGGTCGCGGAGACGCTGATGCGGGCCTTCCGCGCCCTGCAGCGGGAACCGCAGCTGGCCGACGCGATGGTGCGGGCGCTGACCTTCGCGGACCGGAGCGTGAGCCCCGAAGTGGACACGGTGTCCCGGCTGACCACGGCGATCATCCTGGACGCGATGGGCCTGGAGGCCCCGCCGACGGCGCAGCAGCTCTCGGCCGTCCGGGTCATCGAGCACACGTGGCACTCGGCGCTGATCACATGGCTCTCGGGCCGCGCCTCGATCGCCCAGGTCAAGATCGACATTGAGACGGTGTGCCGCCTGATCGATCTGACGGCGCCGGAAAAGTCCTGAAGCCACCGCTCGGACGGGCGGACGGGCGGACCGGGCGGACGGACGGGCCGGCAGGCCCGTCAGTCGTCTCGGCTCTCCGTGGCGGCCGTCGGCTCGGGCGCGGTGGGGGCGGGACCGCCCGCCGGGCCGAAGGCCGTCGCGAGCCGGTCCAGCAGCGCCGCTGCGGACGGGTGCGGGTCGCGGCGGGGCGTGATCGCGTGGATGCCGCGGGTCGGGGGATCGACGAGGGCCACCGTGGTGACGTCGGTCCGCAGCGCACCCCTCAGCACCCCGGGTATCAGGGCGATGGCGTGGCCGGTGGCGACCAGAGCCGTCTTGCCGGGCAGATCGGCCGCGGTGAGGTCGATACGGGCGGTGGCTCCGGCGCGGGCCGCGTGCTGGCGCAGCAGCGCCGCCGAGCCGTCGTTGTCCTCGACCCAGGTCTCGTCGGCCAGCGCCCGGATGTACACCGGGCCGCTCCCGGCCCGCGGGTGTCCGACCGGCAGCATGACGACCATCTCGTCCATTCCCAGGAACCGCCGTTCGACCCGCGGATCATGGGGTAGCCCCGGCGGCGCGTCGGTGACGACGGCGACGTCGAGATCGCCGGCGGTCACGCGGTCGTGCAGGTGCGCGCTCAGCCCGGGCAACAGGCTCCACCGGAGGGGTCCGGCCGTCTCCAGCAGGCGGCGGATCGCCGCGGGCACGATCCCGGCGGCGAGGGACGGCGTCGCGCCGACGGCCAGCGGCCGGCTCAGCACCCCGTCACGAACGTCCCGTACGGCCCGCACGGCGCGGTCGGCCTCGTTGAGCGTGGCCGAGGCGTGGTGGCGGAACACCTCACCGGCCGGCGTCGGCCGCACACCGCGTACGTGCCGCTCCACCAGCGGCACCCCGAGCCGGCGCTCCAGTCCGGCGATCTGCCGGGAGACGGCCGACTGCGTGTAACCGAGCTCGGCGGCCGCCGCCGACAGCGACCCGAGCCGGCACACCGTCACGAACGTCTGCCACGCCGTCAGGTCCATGGCACGAGTATGCCCGGCCGGTATGCGTGTCCCGCATGGCCGGCCTGCCGGATCTGCGCTTGTCGCAACGGTCGCGACTCCCCGACGCTGGGAGGCATGACCGCACCGCACACGATCGCCGTCCTCGGCCTGGGCCGGATGGGCACCGCGATCGCGACACGACTCTCCGACCACGGCCACGACTACGGCCACGACCAGCACCGCGCCGGCGACCACGACCACGACCACGACCACGATGCCCCCGACCGGAACCTCGGCTGGAACGTCGTCGGCTGGACACGGTCCGGGCGCACGGCAGGCGCCGTCGAGACGACCGGCGACCCGAACGACGCCGTGGCGAAGGCCGACGTAGTACTCCTGGCACTGTTCGACGGCCGGGCCTGCCAGGAGGTCGTCGACCAGGTCCGCGACGCGCTGCGCACGGACACGATCGTGCTGAACACCAGCACGATCGCCCCCGCCGAGGCGTCGGGGCTGGCCCGGCGACTCGGCCCGTCCTACGTCCATGCGCCCGTGCTCGGGTCCGTGCCGGCCGCCGCCACCGGCAACCTGCAGATCCTCGCCGCCGCCCACCAGGACGCGCTCGACCGGGTGCGACCGGTGCTGGAAGCCCTCGGCACCGTACGGCGCGTCGACGACGCCGCCACGGCTGCCGCACTCAAACTGGTCGCCAATCACAGTCTCGCCGGCGCCGTCCTCGCGCTGCGCGATGCACTGCGGCAGGCCGACGCCCTGGGCCTGCCCCGTGCGCAGGTACTGGACGTCCTCGAACTCGGCCACCTCGGCAGGCTCGTCGCGCGTAAGCGAACCTTCCTCGACGGCGGGCCGGCCGCCACCACCGGCCGGGCCGAGTTCACGATCGGCGCACTGGCCAAGGACATGGCGCTGCTGGCCGCCGCCTCGGACACCCCCCTGCGCAGTGCGGCCGACCTGGCGGGCACCCCCGCCGACCCCGAGGCCGACATCGCCGTCGCCGCCACGGTCCCCGCCGTGGGTGACGACGTCCTCGAACCGCTCGGCGCCTACCTCCGCGGACACGCCACCGGCGACCCCGCCCACTTCCGCGACGCGTTCCTGCCCACGGCCCATGTCGAAGGGATCCGGGACGGGTCGTTCGTCTCGTGGCGCCTGGACGAGTACTGCGCCCTCTTCCACGGCCGGCCGGCCCCGGACGAACCGACGCGCTCCCGCCGTATCGACTCCGTCGACGTCCACGGCACCGTCGCGACCGCGTCCATGACGCTCCGGCACGGCGCGGACACCTTCACCGACGTCTTCCTGCTCGTCCAGGCCGACGGCGGCTGGCGCATCGCCAACAAGGCCTACCACCGCCATCCCTGACAGGCTTCGGATTCCGCTTTCGCTTCGGCTTCAGGTCCCACGGCCCCGCGGGCCGGCCCGGGAATCTCGATGGACAACCCGCTCGGGCACGGCCGATAGTGCGCTCCATGGCTTCTCTCATACGACACCTCACGGTCGACTGCTCCGACGCCTACCGGCTGGGGCGGTTCTGGGCCGCCGTCCTGGACGGCTCGCTCGCAGACGACGACTTCCCGGGAGACCCCGAGGCCCTGGTCACGGCGCCCGGCTCGACCCTGCTGTTCGTGACCGTGCCCGACGTGAAGACCGCGAAGAACCGGGTGCACGTGGACCTGCAGCCGCAGGACCGGTCGCGCGACGCCGAGGTGGAGCGCATCGTCGCTCTGGGCGCGACCGTCGTCGGCGATCACCGCAAGGCCGACGGGACCGGCTGGGTGACCCTGGCCGACCCCGAGGGCAACGAGTTCTGCGTCGAGCGGAGCGCCGCCGAGCGCACGAAGTGACGCGTGGGTAAGAGGCCTGGAGCCCGAGGGACGGCCGGACCGCCCCGACCGGCCGGCCGGGGCGGAGCGGGCCCGTGCCCCGTTCGCCCCGACCCCGGCTGCTGATGCAGAGCTACTCCTCCGGGGGGAAGACCGGTTCGCCGGTGGCGGCCAGGGTGATCATGATGGCCTCCACCGGGCAGCCCTCCGCGGCCGTCAGGACCGGTTCGTTCGCGTCCGACTGCGGGGTGCGGGGGTGGGACTGGCGCGCCGAGTCCAGGACGAAGCCGTCCGGGGCGTGGTTGACGCACATGCCCGAGCCGATGCAGACCCCCCGGTCCACTTCGACCTGCCAGCGGTCACCCATCAGGCACCCGCCTCGCCGGCGCCCGCCTCATAGCCTGCCGGGAGGTGGATCATCTTGTGCTCCAGGTACTCGCTCAGGCCCTCCGGGCCGAACTCCCGGCCCACGCCGCTGTTCTTGTAGCCGCCGAACGGGCCCAGCATGTCCAGGCTGAAGGTGTTCACGTTGAAGGTGCCGGTGCGGATCCGCCGGGCGAAGTCGATGCCGTGCTCGACGTCGCGGGTCCAGACGCTGCCGCTGAGGCCGAACTCCGAGTCGTTGGCCACCCGTACCGCCTCCGTCTCGTCCCCGTACGGGATCAGGCAGACGACCGGGCCGAAGATCTCCTCGCGGGCGATGCGCATGGAGTTGTCGACGTCGCCGAAGAGGGTGGGCTCCACGTACCAGCCCCGCTCCAGACCCGCCGGGCGGCCGCCGCCGGACAGGACCTTCGCACCCTCTTCCTGGCCGATCCGGATGTAGTCCAGGGAGCGCTGTTGCTGGCGCTGGGCCACGAGCGGGCCGAGCTGGGTCGCCGGGTCGAGCGGATCGCCCACCACCAGCGCGCCGGCGGCCGCCGCGAGGGCCTCGGCCACCTCTTCGTAGCGGCTGCGCGGGGTGAGGATCCGGGTCTGGGCCACGCACGCCTGCCCGTTGTTCATCCAGGCGGCGGGCACGATCCCGGCGATGGTGGCGTCCAGGTCCGCGTCGGGCAGGATCACGGCGGCGGACTTGCCGCCCAGTTCGAGAGTGACCCGGGTGAGGTTGCGCGCGGCGACCTCCATGACGCGCTTGCCGGCGGCGACCGAGCCGGTGAAGGCGACCTTGTCGACGCCCGGGTGGCCGACCAGGTACTCGCTGACCTCGCGGTCGGCGGGCAGGATCGACAGCACTCCCTCGGGGAGTCCGGCCTCCCGCACGATGTCGGCGAGGATGTAGGAGTCCAGGGGCGCCTCGGGGGACGGCTTGAGGATGACGGTCGAGCCCGTGAGGAGGGCGGGCGCCAGTTTGGCCGCCGCCACGAACTGCGGGACGTTCCACGGGATGACGGCGGCGACGACGCCCACCGGCTCCCGGCGCACCAGGATCGGCCCGAGCACGCCTTGTCGGTGCTCCTCGTACGGGTAGGCGCGCGCGACGGTGATCGCGGCGTCGTAGACCATCATCGGGCCGAGCGCCTGGGCGAGGACGCTCCAGGAGTACGGGGACCCGTTCTGCGAGCTGATCGAGCGGGCGATCTCCTCGTGCCGTACGGCGATGGCGTCCTTGATCCGGGAGACGACGGCGATGCGCTCGTCCAGCGTCATCCGCGGCCAGGGCCCCTCGTCGAACGCCTTGCGCGCGACGGCGACGGCGCGGTCGACGTCCGCCTTGGAGGCGTGCGGGACGGAGCCGATGACCTGCTCGGTGTGGGGGGAGACGATCCGGATGGTGTCGGTGCCCAGCGGATCCGTCCACTCGCCGCCGATGAACAGTTGTCCGTGTTCCACGAGCTCGGTCATGGCTGAGGCCTCCTGCGGCTTGGCGTTCCAGAACTGATACCAGTTCTAGTTAGAGGAGTCCACGGCCAGGACGGAACACCCGAGAAGATCCAACGACTAGTCAGGAAGCCGGGGAAGTGGTCGACTTGGGCTACTACTGAAACACGTTCTCGTCAGAGGGCGGCAACAGGGGAGGGCTCATGCCGGAGGACACGTCACAGGTCACCGATCACGGCGGAGGCGTGTGGGGGATCAAGGTGCCCATCCCCGACAACCCCCTCGGACACACCCTCGTCCACGTCCTCGACACCGACCGCGGCCCGGTCCTCGTCGACACCGGCTGGGACGACCCCGCATCCTGGGACACCCTCGTCGCCGGCCTCGCCGCACTCGGCATCCCCGTCGCCGACGTCCACGGCGTGGTCATCACCCACCACCACCCCGACCACCACGGCCTGTCCGGCCGGGTCCGCGAGGCGTCCGGCGCCTGGATCGCCATGCACGCCGCCGACACCGAGGTCGTCGTACGGACCCGCGCCTCCGAGCCCGGCGTCTGGTTCGACTACATGAGCGCGAAGCTCGCCGCCGCCGGAGCCCCCGAAGAGCACATCGCCCCGCTGCGCGCCGCCTGCGCGAGCGGCCGCATGCGGACCCTGCCCGGCCTGCGCGCCGCCGTCCCCGACCGGGAGATCGTCCCCGCCGAGCTGCTCCCCCTCGCCGGACGCCGGCTGCGCGCGATCTGGACCCCCGGCCACACCCCCGGCCACGTCTGCCTGCACCTGGAGGAACAGCACCCGGCGAACCTCCCCGGCAACGGCCGCCTCTTCTCCGGGGACCACCTGCTGCCCGGGATCTCCCCGCACATCGGCCTGTACGAGGCCCCCGAGGACACCCGCGTCACCGATCCCCTCGGCGACTACCTCGACTCCCTCGAACGCATCGGCCGGCTGGCCCCCGCCGAGGTGCTCCCGGCCCACCAGCACGCCTTCACCGACGCACCCGCCCGCGTACGGGAACTGCTGGACCACCACGAGGAACGGCTGTCCGGGCTGTGGGCCCTGCTCGCCGAGCCGCTGACCCCGTGGGGCCTGGCCGAGCGGATGGAGTGGAACCGGCCCTGGGAACAGATCCCGTACGGCTCCCGCAACATCGCCGTCTCGGAGGCGGAGGCCCACCTGCGGCGGCTGGTGAAGCAGGGCCGCGCGGAGGCCGTCCCCGGAACCGACCCGGTGACGTACCGGGCGTTGTGACGGAACCCGGGACGGAACCGAGGCGGTACCCCTGGTAAGGGGCTCCGGCACCCGGCGCCCCCGGGCGCGCTGGCTACGGGCCGGTACAGTGAGGCCGTCGTCCACACTTCCGTACGGGGGGAAGCCGGTGCGAATCCGGCGCTGACCCGCAACCGTGACCCACTCCGGCGCTGCCCGGTGCGGGGAGCCGGAATGCCCCGTACCGGAAGTGCGCGGCTCGCGCCGCCGGGTCCCCGGCGGCCGGCACCGTCGAGGTAAACGGAGCCGGAGCCCGGTGCCTTCGCGTGCCTGCCTCCGGATCCCCAGCAGGAGAGGCACCAGCCCCCATGATCGTCCGCCGCAGCGCCGCCGCGCTCGCCGCCTCCGCCGTGCTCTGTGTGGGCGTCGCCCCCGCAGCCCTCGCCGACACCGCGCCGCCCGCCTCCCCCTCCGCCCCCCCGGTCATCCCCTCCGGGCTCTACGGCAAGAACGACCCCACGTACGACGGCGTGTGGCGGCAGTCCTTCGCGCTGCTCGCCCAGCACACCGTCGGCGTCAAGCCCGCACAGCAGGCCGTCGACTGGCTGGTGGGCCAGCAGTGCGCGACCGGCGGTTTCGCCTCCTTCCGCGCGGACGCGGGCAAGGCGTGCGACGCGACGACGATGCTCGACACGAACGCCACCGCTGCGGCCGTGCAGGCGCTGAAGGCGCTCGGCGGCCAGGACGCGGCGGTCAGGAAGAGCGTGGACTGGCTGAAGTCCGTCCAGAACGAGGACGGCGGCTGGAGCTACGTGCCCGGTTCCCCGAGCGACGCCAACTCCACCGCCCTGGTGATCAGCGCGCTGGCCGTGGCGGGCGAGAAGCCCGCCGAGGTCACGTCGAAGGCCGGCAAGACGGCGTACGAGGGCCTGTTCCCCTTCCAGCTGGGCTGCGCCGCCGAACCGGCCGCCGACCGGGGCGCCTTCGCGTACCAGCCGGCCGACGGCAAGCTCATCGCCAACGCCGACGCCACGGCCGCCGCGGCGCTGGCCGGCCTCGGCAAGGGCGCGGCCGTCGTCCCGACCGGGGCGGACACCCCCGCCGCGCCGCTGACCTGCCCGGCGAACGGCGCCGACCCGGTGGCCGCCGCCCAGGGCGCGGCCGGCTACCTGGCCGAGCTCCTCAAGAAGGACGGCCACCTCACGGCCGTCACCCCGGGCGCGGACCAGCCGACCGCGGACACCGGCAACACCGCCGACGCGGTGATCGCCCTGGCCGCGGCCGGGCACAAGCAGTCGGCGGCGGGCGCGCTGGAGTGGCTCAAGGGCAACGCGGCCTCGTGGGCGCAGGGCAGCCCTGCGGGGCTCGGCACCCTGATCCTCGCCGCGCACGCCACGGGCACCGACCCGAAGTCCTTCGGCGGCACCGACCTCGTGGCGGCGCTGAACGCGACGGGTCCGGCCCCGCAGGGTGCGGACACGCAGGCGACCACCGTGGACAGCGACACGGACAAGCCCTCCGGCGGCCAGAACGTCTGGTGGATCATCGGTGCGGGCGCCGCGGCCGGCGTGGGCATCGGCATCCTGCTGAGCGGCCGCCGGAAGAAGAACCAGCTCTGATGCGCCGCCGCCTGCCCGCCGTGGCCCTCGCCCTCGGGATCGCCTTGGCCCTGCTGGCCGCCACTCCGGCGCTGGCGGCCGGATACCGCTACTGGTCGTTCTGGGACGGCGCGTCCGGCGGCGCGTGGTCGTACGCCACCCAGGGGCCGTCCATGGCCCGGCCCGCGGACGGAGCCGTCCAGGGCTTCCGCTTCTCCGTGAGCAAGGACGCGGCGGCCGAGGCGGCCAAGCCGCGCGCAGCGGCCGACTTCGAGGCCGTCTGCGGGACGACAGCCCCGGCGGACGGAAAGAAGCGGGTGGCCCTGGTCGTCGACTTCGGCGTCCCGCAGGACGCCCCGGCGGGCGACGCCCCGCCCGAGGCGGCCCCGCGCACGGCCTGCGCACAGGTGGCCCCCGAGGCCACGGCGGCCGAGGCGCTGGCGTCGGTCGCGAAGCCGCTGCGCTACAACAGCGCGGCGCTGCTGTGCGCGATCTCGGGCTACCCGAAGCAGGGCTGCGGCGACCAGGTCGCGGACACCTCGGCGGACACCTCGGCGGGCTCCTCGGCAGAGGCCTCCGCCGGGGCATCCGCCGCACCGTCCGGGGCCGGGCCGTCCGGGTCGGCGCCGTCCGGTGACGGCGGCCCGTCGGCGGGCCTGCTCGCGGGCATCGTCGCGGTGGCCGTGCTGGCCGCCGCGGGCATCTGGCAGTCCCGCCGCCGCGGCCGATGACGAGCCCGGCGACGCCGGGCGACACCGGCCCGCGGCCCATGGCGGCCGGCCGTCCCGCCCCACCGCTGCCCGGCCCGACGACGCCGGGCGACGCCACCCGACGCCGGCCGCAGGTCCGGCGCACGCCCACCGGAGCGGCACCCACCGGAGCGGCACCCGGCGAGGTGACCCCGGCCCGCCGGAGCCACCCCGCGGCGCAGGATCCCCCGCACCGGTCGACGTACAAGAAGTGGCAGGCTCCGCTCGCGGGCCGGGCCACCGCCCTGCACGCGGGGGCCTGGTGGCTGTGGGCCCTCGGCCTCGCCACCGCCGCCTCCCGGACCACCAACCCCCTCCCCCTCGGGCTGATCATCGGCGTCGCCGGATACGTGGTCGCGGCCCGCCGCACGGACGCGCCCTGGGCCCGTTCCTACGGGGCCTTCCTCAAGCTGGGCCTGTTCGTCATCGGTCTGCGCCTGCTCTTCTCCATGCTCCTCGGCTCCCCCATCCCCGGCTCGCACACCCTCTTCACCCTCCCGGAGGTCCCGCTCCCGGCCTGGGCGCAGGGCATCCGCTTCGGCGGCCGGGTCACCGCCGAGCAGTTGGTCTTCGCCTTCTACGACGGCGCGAAGCTGGCCACCCTCCTCGTCTGCGTAGGCGCCGCGAACGCCCTCGCCAACCCGGCTCGCCTCCTCAAGTCCCTCCCCGCCGCCCTCTACGAGGCCGGCGTCGCCGTCGTCGTCGCCATGACCTTCGCGCCGAACATGGTCGCCGACGTCGTACGCCTGCGGACCGCCCGCCGCCTGCGCGGCCGCTCCACCGGCGGGGTGAAGGCCGTCCTGCAGATCGGCCTCCCGGTCCTGGAGGGAGCCCTGGAGCGCTCCGTCGCCATCGCCGCGTCGATGGACGCGCGCGGGTACGGCCGTACGGCACAGGTCCCGCCCGCCGTCCGGCACACCACCAACGTCCTGACCCTCGGCGGCCTGCTCGGCATGTGCGCGGGCACGTACGGGCTGCTCGCCGCGCAGGGCGCCGCGTTCGGGCTCCCCGTACTCGGCGTCGGCACGGTCCTGGCCCTCGCGGGCCTGCGGCTCGGCGGCCGCCGCTCGGTGCGCACCCGCTACCGGCCCGACCCCTGGGGACCGCGCGCCTGGCTGGTCGCCGGATCGGGTGCGGCCGTCGCCGCCCTGCTGATCCATGCCGGCGCCGTCGACCCAGCCGGTCTGCACCCGGGCGTGGTACCGCTGCAGGCACCCGCGCTCCCGCTGTGGCCGGCGGCCGCGATCCTGATCGGCCTGCTGCCCGCCTTCGTGGCACCCGTACCGCCCAAGGAGGCATTGCAGTGATCCGCTTCGAGCAGGTGTCGGTCACCTACGAAGGTGCGGCCGGCCCGTCCCTGCAGGGTGTCGACCTGGTGATACCGGAGGGAGAGCTGACGCTGCTGGTCGGCCCGTCGGGCGTCGGCAAGTCCACCCTGCTGGGGACGGTCTCCGGACTCGTCCCGCACTTCACGGGCGGCACCCTGCGCGGCCGGGTCACGGTGGCCGGCCGTGACACGCGCACGCACAAGCCGCGTGAGCTCGCGGACGTGGTGGGCACGGTCGGCCAGGATCCGCTCGCCCACTTCGTGACGGACGTGGTGGAGGACGAGCTCGCCTACGGCATGGAGTCCCTGGGTCTGCCACCTGCGGTGATGCGCCGCCGGGTGGAGGAAACCCTCGACCTGCTCGGCCTGAACGAGCTGCGCGACCGCCCCCTCGCCACCCTGTCCGGCGGCCAGCAGCAGCGGGTCGCGATCGGCTCGGTCCTGACCCCGCACCCGAAGGTGCTGGTCCTGGACGAGCCGACGTCCGCGCTGGACCCGGCGGCGGCGGAGGAGGTCCTGGCCGTGCTGCAGCGGCTGGTGCACGACCTGGGCACCACGGTGCTGATGGCGGAGCACCGGCTGGAGCGGGTGGTCCAGTACGCCGACCAGGTCCTGCTCCTGCCCTCCCCGGGCGCGGCCCCGCTCATCGGGACCCCGGCGGAGGTGATGGCCGTCTCCCCGGTCCACCCCCCGGTGGTCTCCCTGGGCCGCCTCGCGGGCTGGTCCCCTCTCCCCCTCTCGGTCCGCGACGCCCGCCGCCGGTCCGCGCCGCTCAGGTCCCGCCTGTCGACCACGCCCGGCCCCCATCACTCCGCCGACGCTCGGAGCGAGGCCCCGGCCCCGGCCCCGGCTCCGGCCCCGGCCCCGGCCCCGGCCCCGACTCCGGCTCCGGCTCCGGCTCCGGCTCCGGCTCCGGGCAATACCCCCGGCCTGGTCACGACCCCGAGCCAGGGCCACGCCACGGGCACAGCCCCGAGCCAGGTCCCGGTCCCGGGCACCGCCCCGGGGAACCCCGCGCAGCCAGGGTCCCCGTCCGCCCGCCCCGCCGCTTCCCGGGCTCTGCCCGGACCCGCGCCTCAAACGCCGGCGGGGCTGAACGGTCCGGCCGAGCCGGACGGTGCGCCCTCGTCCGCAGGGCCGGACTCCCGCTCCGCTCAGCCCGGCTCCTTGAAGGGACGGCCCCAGCCGAATCCAGCCCCGCCGGCGCTTGAGGCGCGGGGCGCGGGGCAGAGCCCCGATCCTTCAGCCCCGCCGGCGCTTGAGGCGCTAAGGTCCGGGGGCGGAGCCACCACCGGCGGGGCCCGGCCCGGGCTGTTTTCGCGCCTGCTCCGGCGTGGCGTGCCGCGCCCCACTCCCGCCCCCACCCCGGGAGGGATACCGGCGGAGGCCCGCAGCCTCGGCGTCCGGCGCGGCCGCCGCGAGGTGCTCCGCGGCATCGACCTCACGGTGGCGGCCGGCGAGACCATCGCCCTCATGGGCCGCAACGGCGCCGGCAAGTCCACCCTGCTCTCCGCCCTCGTCGGTACGGTCGCCCCCACCACCGGCGAGGTGACCGTCGGCGGCCGGACCCCGCACCGCACCCCTCCGCCCGAGATGGTGCGTCGCGTCGGCCTCGTCCCGCAGGAACCCCGCGACCTCCTCTACGCCGACACCGTCGCCGCCGAGTGCGCCGCCGCCGACTCCGACGCCGGCGCGGCCCCCGGTACCTGCCGGGATCTCGTCTCCGCGCTGCTGCCGGGCGTCTCCGACGACATCCACCCCCGTGACCTCTCCGAGGGGCAGCGCCTGGCCCTGGCCCTGGCGCTGGTCCTCACCGGCCGCCCGGCCCTGCTGCTCCTCGACGAGCCGACCCGCGGTCTGGACTACGCCGCCAAGGTCCGCCTGATCGAGATCCTGCGCGGCCTCGCAGCCGAGGGCCACGCCATCGTCCTCGCCACGCACGACGTGGAGCTCGCCGCCGAGCTGGCGCACCGCGTGGTGATCCTGGCCGGCGGGGAGATCGTCGCGGACGGCCCGACCGCCGAGGTCGTCGTCTCCTCCCCCGCCTTCGCGCCCCAGGTGGCGAAGATCCTGGCCCCGGGCCGCTGGCTCACGGTGAGCCAGGTCGCCGAGGCCCTCGACGCGGCGGAGCCCCGATGAACAGCCCCGACCGGCAGGCCCACCAGGGCCGCCAGAGCCGCCCCGTCCGCTCTGTCCGCCCCGTCCGCATCGGCCCCCGGGCCGCCGCCGCGCTGGTACTCGTCACCCTCATCGGCATCGCGGCCTTCGGCTGGCCGCTCCTCGCCGACCGGCAGTCTGGGCTCGCCCACTCCCAGGACGCCCCCTGGCTCTTCGCCGCGCTGCTCCCCCTCCTCGTCGCCGTGGTCGTCGCGACCATCGCCGACGACGGCATGGACGCCAAGGCGGTGGCGATGCTCGGGGTGCTCGCCGCCGTCGGGGCGGCGCTGAGACCGCTGGGTGCGGGCACGGCCGGGCTGGAGCCCATGTTCTTCCTGATGGTGCTCAGCGGGCGGGTGCTCGGTCCGGGCTTCGGTTTCGTCCTGGGCTCGGTGACGATGTTCGCCTCCGCCCTGCTGACGGGCGGGGTCGGGCCGTGGATGCCGTTCCAGATGCTGGCCATGGGCTGGTTCTCGCTGGGGGCGGGGCTGTTGCCCGGCGCGGAGCGGATCCGGGGCCGGGCGGAGCTGCTGATGCTGGCCGCGTACGGCTGCGCGGGCTCGTTCGCGTACGGCACGGTCATGAACCTGCAGGGCTGGGTGATCCTGCAGGGCATGGGCCAGGGCATCTCCTTCCACCCGGGGGAGCCGGTCGCCGCGAATCTGGCGCGGTTCGTCGCCTACTGCCTGGCGACCTCGGTGGGCTGGGACCTGGGCCGGGCCGCGCTGACCGTCGTACTGACGCTCACGCTCGGGGCCACGCTGCTGAAGGCGCTGCGGCGGGCGACCCGGAAAGCTGCCTTCGACGCGCCCGTCTCCTTCGATCCGGGGGCGGAATCAGCCGTAAACCTGCCCCCTAAAGGGGTACAGACGGTGACACTCGGTGAGTTTCGGGCGCCCCGGGGGTGAGCCGCCCCATAGGGCCCAGGTCACATACGAGGCGCGATAGTAGCTCCCGAGGGCCCGATACCGGCGCCTCACAGCGCCCCGGCCTGCGCGGACGGTGATCGCGGCGCCGGGGGGCCGGGGGACCCCGGCTGCGAAGGCGGCTAGTAAGCGGGGTCTTTGCCAGGGCGCCGGGGCGTCTGTAGAACTGGATGAGTCGCCGGGCGGCACGGGTGCTTCACCCGCCGCCGACGAACCCCTCTCCACCGCGTGAGTGGCTCACGCATGTCTCCGGCATGCCCGCGACCGTCCCTGTTCCCTTCGGAAGGTCAATCCGTGTCCAACGCCGTCATCCGCCGCATCGCCGCCTCCAAGAAGACCCTCGTGGGTTCCGTCCTCGCCCTGGG
>NZ_JBSGZI010000129.1:0-19807 GCF_053610945.1 Streptomyces sp. NPDC054849 | reverse complement strand
CGCGGAAAGTACCTGTGGCTGCCCTTGGAGGGGCGGGACCTCTCGGTGCTCGGGCACGGTTCCGTTTGCCGGGCGGCCGGTACGCTCGCCGGCAGCGCCCCTGACCACACCCCTCCGGAGGAACGCCGTGCCCGAGCTGCCCGAAGTCGAAGTCGTGCGGCGGGGGTTGGAGCGCTGGGTGGCCGGGCGGACCGTCGAGTCCGTCGAGGTGCTGCACCCGCGCGCGGTGCGGCGCCATCCGGGCGGCGGCGCCGACTTCGCGGCGCGGCTGCGCGGGGAGACCCTCGGGGTGCCGCAGCGGCGCGGAAAGTACCTGTGGCTGCCCTTGGAGGGGCGGGACCTCTCGGTGCTCGGGCACCTTGGGATGAGCGGGCAGCTGCTCGTCCGGCCGCAGGACGCGCCCGACGAGAAGCACCTGCGGATCCGGGTGCGGTTCACTGATTCCGACAGCGGCTCCGCCGCGGGCGCCACCGGGACGGAGCTGCGCTTCGTGGACCAGCGGACCTTCGGCGGGCTCTCGCTGCACGACGCCGCCGCCGACAGCACCGACGGGCTGCCCGACGTCATCGCGCACATCGCGCGGGATCCGCTGGACCCGCTGTTCGACGAAGTGGCCTACCACCTCGCCCTGCGCGCCAAGCGGACCACCGTCAAGCGGGCGCTCCTGGACCAGTCCCTGATCAGCGGGGTCGGCAACATCTACGCGGACGAGGCGCTGTGGCGCGCCAAGCTGCACTACGAGCGCCCCACCGGCAGCCTCACGCGCCCCCGGAGCGCGGAACTCCTGGGTCACGTACGGGACGTCATGAACGCCGCCCTGGCCGTCGGCGGCACCAGCTTCGACAGCCTGTACGTCAACGTGAACGGCGAATCCGGGTACTTCGACCGCTCGCTCGACGCCTACGGGCGCGAGGACGAACCCTGCCGCCGCTGCGGTACGCCGATGCGGCGCCGCCCGTGGATGAACAGGTCGAGCTACTTCTGCCCGCGCTGTCAGCGGCCGCCGCGCGCGGCCTCGTAGGACTCCCGGGCGGTCAGCACCGCCGGCATGTTCCCCTCCAGGCACTGGATGAGCGCCAGCAGCCGGTCGGCGACCTCGGTGCCGAGCGGGGTCAGCTCGTAGTCGACACGCGGCGGGTTCGTCGGCTGCGCCTCGCGGTTGACGATGCCGTCGCGCTCCAGCGCGTGCAGTGTCTGGGAGAGCATCTTCTCGCTCACGCCCTCCACCCGCCGACGCAGTTCGTTGAAGCGGCACGGCCCTTCGCGCAGGGCGCCCACGGTGAGGCTGCCCCAGCGGCCGGTCACGTGTTCCAGCGTTTCCCGGGACGGGCAGGCACGCGCGAACACGTCGAACGGTGGTTCGCACGAGGCGGCTTCGGTGCAGGCAGGGGTCTCCATGGGGAAAGCGTACTCCTCGGCAGCGCTATCTGTTGGGTTGCGCTTTCTAAAAGTTAGTGATTCTCTTTCTCTCGTCGCACCACGCCCCGTGCTGCGGTGAGGTACGTCCGAGGGAGAGACCCAGCCCATGTCCGGTATCACGCACACCCCCGTCGTCTCGATCGCCTACCACTCCGGCTACGGCCACACCGCGGTCATCGCCGAGGCCGTCCGCAGCGGCGCCGCGGACGCCGGGGCGACCGTCCACTTGATCAAGGTCGACGAGATCGACGACGCGCAGTGGGAGCTGCTCGACGGGTCCGACGCGATCGTCTTCGGCTCGCCGACCTACATGGGCACCGCCTCCGGCGCCTTCCACGTCTTCGCCGAGGCCACCTCGAAGCGCTGGTTCGGCGACGCCTGGCAGGACAAGGTGGCCGCCGGCTTCACGAACTCCGGGTCCAAGAGCGGAGACAAGCTCAACACCCTGCACTTCTTCCAGACGCTGGCCGCGCAGCACGGCATGAGCTGGGTCAACCTGGGTCTGAAGCCGGGCTGGAACACCAGCACGGGCTCAGAGAACGACCTCAACCGCCTCGGCTTCTTCTCCGGCGCCGCCGCCCAGTCCAACGCGGACGAGGGTGCGGACGCCGTCCACAAGGCCGACATCGCGACCGCGGAGCACCTGGGCCGCCGTGTCGCCGAGCAGACCCGCGTCGTCGTGGCGGGCCGCGCCGCCCTGGCCGCCGCCGTCTGAGTCGTCGCTGCCGGCTGAGCCGCCGCGGCCCCGCTCAGGCGGCCCCGCTCCGGCGGCTCTCCGACGGGCCCTTCGGGCGGATCCCTTCGGGCGGAGCTCCTCAGGCGAAGCCGCTCCGCCCGACCCTTTCTAGAAGCCGAAGTCCTGGGTCCACCAGGGGCCGCCGGCGGCGAAGTGGGCGCCGACGCCCAGGGTGCGGAACTCGCAGTTGAGGATGTTCGCCTTGTGGCCCGGGCTGTTCATCCAGGCCTTCATCACGGCATCGGCGTCGCCCTGCCCGCGGGCGATGTTCTCGCCGCCGAGACCCGAGAGGCCGGCCTGGGCGGCGCGGTCCCACGGGGTGTCGCCGTCGGGGTCGTCGTGGCTGAAGAAGCTGCGAGTGGCCATGTCCTTGCTGAAGGCCCCGGCCAGCGCCGCGAGCGGCGGATTGGCCCGGACCGGACCGCACCCGGCCTGCGCGCGCTCCAGATTCACGAGGGCGACCACGGCGGTCTCCTCCGCGGAGTGCCCGTCCAGCGAGGGCCGGGTGGCAGGGGCGGCCGGCTTCGACGGCGCCGGGACCGGGGCGGCCGGAGCGGCGCTCTTCAGCGGCGCCTTGGTGGAGGGGGCCGGCACGGGCGAGGGCTTGGCCGGCGCGGGTGCCGAGGCCGGCGGCGAGGGCGGGGCGCTCGGCGAGGCGGACCGCAGGGGGCTCGGTGAAGCGGAGGCCGACGGGGAAGCAGAGGCCGACGGGGAAGCAGAGGCGGACGGGGAAGGAGAGGCGGACGGACTTGCGGCGGCGGTGCCCGTGCCGGCGCCCGCGGAGGGCCGGCCGGTCAGGTTGGGGAGACCGAGCTGCTGCCGGAGCGTGCTGTCGGGGCTGGGGGAGGCCTTGGCCCCGGCCGCCGTGGTGTCGGCGTTGCCTGCGGCGCTGACGCCCACATAGGGGAACGAGCCGCCGACCGGCATCATGCCGGTGGTGACGGCCGCCGTGCCGAGGGCCACGGCCACCGAGATGCCCAGCAGGCCGGTGCGCAGGGCGGTGCCGTGCTTGCCGCCGCGGCGCGGAGCGGCGTGGAGTCGGTGGCGTCCCATCGATCGGGCCTTCCTTGCGGGTCAAGATCATCCCTTACTCACCCAAATGGGTGAGTTCATTGCTGCGCGACTGTACGCCATGAGGCCAGGGGGCGATGTGTCCCAAAAGTCTTCGCCCGGTTAGCGTGCACGCATGAATGAAGACGTCCGTCTGACCGCCTGGGTGCGCGGCCGTGTGCAGGGAGTGGGCTTCCGCTGGTTCACCAGGGAGAACGCCCTGGAGATCGGCGGGGTCGTCGGCTTCGCGCTCAACCTCGACGACGGGCGAGTACAGGTGGTCGCCGAAGGTCAACGTGAGAATTGCCACCGGCTGCTCGACTGGCTGCGCTCCTCCGACACGCCCGGCCGGGTGGACGGGGTGACAGAGATCTGGGGGACACCGCGCGGTGGCTACGACGGATTCGGGATGCGGTGACCGATCGGCTGATCATGCACTCATCGCACCCTTGAACCGTCCGCACACGGCCGGAACTGCGCATTCTCCGCCGACGCGTTGCCGATGCGGGCGATCCGTGGAAGGCTCGGAGATGAGGATGATCTCCAGCCCCCGTACGAGGGGCGGGGCGCCCGCCGATACGGGGCGTGATCGTGTTGACCGTCAAACTTTTTGGTGAGACGCTGGAAGCCCCGCGCACCTGAGCTGTTTGGCAGTGTTGGCAGTAGTAAGCGCAGTGACTGTCAGTTGCTGCCGGACATCCGCGGGTGCGATTCCCTCACGACCCACACCGCTTCGGTCGGTCACTCAGTGTGGAGGACCATCCATCATGGCAAAGGCGCTTCTCGGTTACGTCGGCGGTTCCGATCCGCGACTCCTCGCCGAGATGCGACGGCTTCAGCAGCGCGTCCAGGACCTCGAGTCCGAGCTCGTACGGATTCAGTCCGAAAATGACGCGCTGAACGCGGCCGCCGCTCAGCACGACGGAGACTCGCTGCTGGACAGCATCGACATCGACGTACCCCAGGCGGAGCCTGCGCTCACCTGATCCGTTCACTCGTCGCTCGACTCCAGCACCGCATGATCTGCAAGGGACGCTTCGGCGTCCCTTCTTTCTTTGGCCGCGCCGCGCCGGATACCAGAGAGCCGGGTGGGGGGCCTGATGCCTTTAACGTCAGTTGTGCCCTGCACCTTCATGGGTGAAACCGAACGTGAAAGGTAGAGTCCGGCGGCGTGCACCTCAAGTCCCTGACCCTGCGTGGCTTCAAATCCTTCGCCTCCGCCACCACCCTGCGCTTCGAACCCGGCATCACCTGTGTCGTGGGTCCGAACGGGTCGGGCAAGTCCAATGTGGTGGACGCGCTGTCCTGGGTCATGGGCGAACAAGGGGCCAAGTCCCTGCGCGGCGGGAAGATGGAAGACGTCATCTTCGCGGGGACCACCGGGCGGCCGCCGCTCGGGCGCGCCGAGGTGTCGCTGACGATCGACAACTCCGACGGCGCGCTGCCCATCGACTACGCCGAAGTAACGATCACCCGGATCATGTTCCGCGGCGGCAGCAGCGAGTACCAGATCAACGGGGACACCTGCCGCCTGCTCGACATCCAGGAGCTGCTCTCCGACTCCGGCATCGGGCGCGAGATGCACGTCATCGTGGGGCAGGGCCAGCTGGACTCCGTCCTGCACGCCGATCCGATGGGACGCCGCGCCTTCATCGAGGAGGCGGCCGGCGTGCTGAAGCACCGCAAGCGGAAAGAGAAGGCGCTGCGGAAGCTGGACGCGATGCAGGCCAACCTCGCGCGCGTGCAGGACCTCAACGACGAGCTGAGACGCCAGCTCAAGCCCCTGGGACGGCAGGCGGCGGTCGCCCGGCGGGCCGCTGTGATCCAGGCGGACCTGCGCGACGCGCGGCTGCGGCTGCTCGCCGACGACCTCGTCACGCTGCGGCGCGCGCTCGACGCGGAGATCGCGGACGAGGCGGCACTGAAGGAGCGCAAGGAGGCCGCCGAGGCCCAGCTCGCGGGCGCGCTGCGGCGCGAGGCGGAGCTGGAGGAGACAGTACGGGAGCTCGCGCCGCGGCTGCAGCGGGCACAGCAGACCTGGTACGAGCTCTCGCAGCTCGCCGAGCGCGTGCGGGGGACCGCGTCGCTGGCGGATGCGCGGGTCAAGAGCGCGACGGCTCCGGCGGAGGAGGAGCGGCGCGGACGCGATCCGGAGGACATGGAGCGGGAGGCCGCGCGGATCCGCGAGCAGGAGGCGGAACTGACGGCGGCTCTGGAGGCGGCCTCACGGGCACTGGAGGACACGGCTGAGCACCGGGCGGAGCTGGAGCGGGCGCTGGCCGAGGAGGAACGACGGCTGCGGGACGCCGCGCGGGCCATCGCCGACCGGCGCGAGGGGCTGGCCCGGCTGACGGGACGGCTCGGCGCGGCTCGTTCCCGGGCCGGGGCGGCGCAGGCCGAGATCGACCGGCTGGTCGCGGCGCGGGACGAGGCGGAGGCCCGGGCCGGCTCCGCGCAGGCGGAGTACGAGGCGCTGGCGGAAGAGGTCGGCGGGCTCGACGATCCGGCGGTGGACGCGGACCACGAGGCGGCGCGGGCCGAGCTGACGGTGGCGGAGGCGGAGCTGTCCGCCGCGCGGGACGCCCTGTCCGGTGCGGAGCGTGCGCGGGCTGCGGTGTCCGCGCGGCGGGACGCGCTGGCGCTGGGGCTGCGCCGCAAGGACGGTACGGGCGCGCTGCTCGCGGCGCGTCAGCGGCTGGCCGGGCTGCTGGGTCCGGCGGCGGAGCGGCTGTCGGTGACCCCGGGGTACGAAATCGCCGTGGCCGCGGCGCTGGGCTCGGCGGCGGACGCGCTGGCGGTGGCCTCCCCGCGGGCGGCGGCCGACGCCATCCGCCACCTCCGCGAGTCGGACGCCGGCCGCGCCACGCTCCTGATCACCCCACCGGCTGCCCTCCCGGGCCGGGGCGTGCGGAGCCACGGGCCCACGGCCCCCTCGGCTGGTCCTGCCCTGCCGGGCCAGGGGCATGGCTTTGAGGTTGGTCCGGCGGTTCAGGCCGTGTCGGGCCAGGGTTCCGGGGGTGCGATCGCTTCGCCCGGTTCCGGCCTGCCCGGCCAGGGCCATAGGCCTGCAGCCGTCTCGGACGATCACGCAGTGTCCGGCCAGGGACAAGGACCTGAGGCCGCCCTGACGGACTCTGTCCGCCCAGATCAGGGCCCTGTGGCCGAGATCGCCGCAGCAGATCCGGCCCTGCCGAGCCAGGGACCCGGGTCCGAGGCCGACTCGGCGGGACCTGTCCTTGCGCACCGGAGCGCGGGGCACGCGCCCGCGACCGCCGCAGACGCCGTCCTCCCCGGTCAGGTCCCCGCTGTCGACGGTCAGCCGGGTGCCGCACCGGCCGGGCAGGGCGAGGCCGGGGGAGCCTTCCCCCACCCCGCCTCCTCCCGGGAGCGGGACCTGCCCGCATCCGCGTCTCGGACGCCGGCGGGGCCGACTTGGCCCTGCCCGCAGTCCAGCCCCGCCGGGAACGATCCGGCCTCCCCGGTGCGCGAGGCGCGGGGTCGGGGGCAGGACCCCCGGACCGGCGCCGCAGGCGAGGGCGTTCCCGCCGCCCGGCTGGTCGACGGGGACGCCGAGGTGCGCCGGGCGGCCGCCTGGGTCCTGCGGGACCACGTCGTGGTAGGCACCCTCGACGAGGCCGAGGTGCTCGTCGCGGAGCGGCCCGACGCAGTGGCCGTGACCCTCGACGGCGACGTACTCGGGGCGCACCTCGCGCACGGCGGCTCCGCCGGGGCCCCCAGCCTGATCGAGGTGCAGGCCGCCGTCGACGAGGCGGCGGCGGAGCTGGCCCGGCTGGACGACCGGTGCGCGGAGCTCGGCGAGGCCCAGGAGGCCGCCCAGGCCCGCCGCCAGGAGGCGGCCGCCCTGGTCGAGGAGCTCGCCGAGCGGCGGCGCGCCGCGGAACACGCCCGGGCCGGGGTCGCCCAGCAGCTGGGGCGGCTCGCCGGGCAGGCGAAGGGGGCCGCCGGCGAGGCCGAGCGCAGCGCCGCCGCCGCCGCGAAGGCCCAGGACGCGCTGGAGCAGGCGCTGGCCGACGTGGAGGAGTGCGCGCAGCGGCTCGAGACCGCCGAGGAGATGCCGGTGGAGGACGAGCCGGACAGCTCCCGGCGCGATCGCCTCGCGGCCGACGGGGCCAACGCCCGGCAGACCGAGATGGAGGCCCGGCTGCAGCTCCGGACCCATGAGGAGCGGGTCAAGGGGCTGGCCGGGCGGGCGGATTCACTCGACCGCGCGGCCAGGGCGGAACGCGAGGCCCGGGCCCGCGCCGAGCGGCGCCGGGCGCGGCTGCGGCACGAGGCGGAGGTGGCCCGCGCGGTGGCCGACGGCTCCCGGCAGCTCCTCGCGCATGTGGAGGTCTCTCTCCGCAGGGCCGACGAGGAGCGGGTCCTCGCCGAACAGGCCAAGGGTCTGCGCGAACGGGAACTCGGCGAGGCGCGGAACCGTGGGCGCGACCTGAAGGGGGAGCTCGACAAGCTCACCGACTCCGTCCACCGCGGAGAGGTGCTCGGGGCCGAGCAGCGGCTGCGCATCGAGGCGCTGGAGGCCAAGGCGCTGGAGGAGTTCGGCATGGAGGCCGCCGGGCTGGTCGCCGAGTACGGCCCCGACCAGCCGGTACCCCCGTCCCCGCCCGCCGAGGGCGAGGAGCTGCCGGAGGATCCGGAGCACCCGCGCAACCGTCCCGGCCCCTTCGTCCGGGCCCAGCAGGAGAAGCGGCTCAAGGCGGCCGAACGCGCCTACCAGCAGCTGGGCAAGGTCAACCCGCTCGCGCTGGAGGAGTTCGCGGCGCTGGAGGAGCGCCACCGATTCCTCAGCGAACAGCTGGAGGATCTCCGTAAGACGCGAGCGGATCTCCTTCAAGTCGTGAAGGAGGTCGACGAGCGGGTCGAGCAGGTCTTCACCGAGGCGTACCGGGACACGGCCCGGGAGTTCGAGGGGGTGTTCTCGCGGCTGTTCCCGGGTGGCGAGGGCCGGCTGATCCTGACCGACCCCGACAACATGCTGGCCACCGGTGTCGACGTGGAGGCCCGTCCGCCGGGCAAGAAGGTCAAGCGGCTGTCGCTGCTCTCCGGCGGCGAACGCTCGCTGACCGCCGTGGCCCTGCTGGTGTCCATCTTCAAGGCGCGCCCCAGCCCGTTCTACGTGATGGACGAGGTCGAGGCCGCGCTCGACGACACCAACCTGCAGCGGCTGATCCGCATCATGGAGGAGCTCCAGGAGAGCTCGCAGCTGATCGTGATCACGCATCAGAAGCGGACGATGGAGGTCGCCGACGCGCTCTACGGCGTCTCGATGCAGGGAGACGGGGTCTCGAAGGTCATCAGTCAGCGGCTCCGCTAAGGCCTATCACTTCAAGAAGTGAATTCACAACCTACTCTTCCTGCCCTACCCGAACTTCACGCCAAGTATTGACTTCAGGAAATGAAGGCATAGGCTCGCTCCGCTGTCTCCCGCCTTCGGGTGGTGCCCGATCTTGAACTGTGCGCCACTGTAAGGACGGACGAACCCCCCACGGAGCACACCTTGACCAGCAGCACTGAGCAGGCCCCGGCCCCGGGCGGCGGACCCTCGCCGCGGCCCGACCACCTCGGCCACGTCATCTTCATCGCAGCGGCCGCGGCCATGGGCGGCTTCCTCTTCGGATACGACAGCTCCGTCATCAACGGCGCCGTCGTCGCGATCCGCGAACGGTTCGACGTCGGCTCGGAGGTGCTCGCGCAGGTGATCGCCGCCGCGCTGATCGGCTGTGCGTTCGGCGCCGCCACCGCAGGCCGGCTCGCCGACCGGCTCGGCCGCATCCGCTGCATGCAGATCGCCGCCGTCCTCTTCACGGCGAGCGCCGTCGGATCGGCCCTCCCGTTCGCCCTCTGGGATCTCGCAATGTGGCGGGTGATCGGCGGCTTCGGCATCGGCATGGCCTCCGTCATCGGCCCCGCCTACATCGCCGAGGTGTCCCCGCCCGCCTACCGCGGCCGGCTCGCCTCCTTCCAGCAGGCCGCCATCGTCATCGGCATCGCCGTCTCCCAGCTGGTCAACTGGGGCATCCTGAACCTCGCCGACGGCGATCAGCGCGGCGAGATCGGCGGCCTGGAGGCCTGGCAGTGGATGCTGGGCGTCATGGTCGTCCCGGCCGTGCTCTACGGGCTGATGTCCTTCGTGATCCCGGAGTCCCCCCGCTTCCTGATCTCCGTCGGCCGCAACGACGAGGCCAGGAAGGTGCTCAGCGAGGTCGAGGGCTCGAAGATCGATCTGGACGGACGCGTCCACGAGATCGAGCTGGCGATGCGCTCCGAGCACAAGTCCACCTTCAAGGACCTGCTCGGCGGCCGGTTCGGACTGCTGCCCATCGTCTGGGTCGGCATCGGCCTCTCCGTCTTCCAGCAGCTCGTCGGCATCAACGTGATCTTCTACTACAGCTCCTCGCTGTGGCAGTCCGTCGGCATCGACCCGACCAGCTCGTTCCTCTACTCGTTCACCACGTCGATCATCAACATCGTCGGCACGGTGATCGCGATGATCTTCGTCGACCGGATCGGCCGCAAGCCGCTCGCCCTCATCGGCTCGGCCGGCATGGCCGTCTCGCTCGGTCTCTGCGCGTGGGCCTTCTCTTACAAGTCCGAGGTCGCCGGCGAGATCTCCATCCCCGAGACCCAGGGCACGGTCGCGCTCATCGCGGCGCACTCCTTCGTGCTCTTCTTCGCCCTGTCCTGGGGCGTGGTGGTCTGGGTGCTGCTCGGTGAGATGTTCCCGAACCGCATCCGGGCCGCGGCGCTCGGCGTCGCCGCCGCGGCCCAGTGGGTCGCCAACTGGGTCATCACCGTCTCGTTCCCGACGCTCTCCGACTGGAACCTGTCCGGCGCGTACGTGATCTACACGTTCTTCGCCCTGCTCTCGATCCCGTTCATCCTCAAGTGGGTGCCGGAGACCAAGGGCAAGGCGCTGGAGGAGATGGGGTGACCATCCCCGCCACCACCCCTCTCCTCGATACTGCCCCGGCTCAGTCCTTGAGCCGGGGCAGTACCTGTTCGCACAGCAGGTGCAGGCTGCGCCAGCCCTCGTCCAGCGGCATCCCGCCGCACAGCGGGTGCAGGACCAGGTTCCCGGCCTCGCCCGCGCCCCGCCCGTACGCGACCGCCTCGTCCGGGGTGAGGATCCGGTACACCCCCTCCTCGCGCAGCTGTGCCACCGAGCGCGCGTTCGACCGTACGGCGCTGCGGATGTCCTTGGACTGCCAGGACGCGTACATGCCCGCCTCGTGCAGGAAGCGCTCGCCGTGCTCGGCCCAGACCCGGTCCGGATCCTCCGCGATGTGCAGCAGCGGGGTCTCGGCCGCCGGCATCATGCAGAAGCCCTCCGTGCCGTACTCCGCCAGCCGTGCGGTGTAGTACGCCTCCAGCTCCGGCAGGTGCGCGCTCGGGAAGAACGGCAGCCCGAGCCGGGCCGCGCGGCGGGCGGCCGCCTCGGAGCTGCCGCCCACCAGGAGCAGCGGGTGCGGCCGGGTGAACGGCGTCGGCGTGACCCGTACCGTGCGGCCGCGGAACTCGAAGGGCTCGCCGGTCCACGCCTTCAGCAGGGTCTCCAGCAGCTCGTCCTGGAGCCGGCCGCGCCGCCCCCACTCCACGCCGTGCTGCTCGTACTCCGCCGGTCGGTAGCCGATGCCCGCCACGGTGACCAGGCGCCCGCCGCTCAGCAGGTCCAGGACGGCGATGTCCTCGGCCACCTTCAGCGGGTCGTACAGCGGGCCGATGATCGCCGAGACGGTGACGGCGATCCGGCGGGTGGCGCCGAAGACGGCGCCGGCGAAGGCGAAGGGGGAGGGCAGCCAGTTGTTGTCGGTGCCGTGGTGCTCCTCGGTCTGGATGGTGTCGATCCCGCGGTCGTCCGCGTACCGGGCCATCTCCAGGGCCGCCTTGTAGCGGGCGGAGAGGGACTCGGGGGTGCCGTTCGGGTCGACGAGATTGAACCGGGCCACGGTGATGGGCATGGAGAAGTCCCCCTTCGCCGGATGTGGGTGGGTGGGCGAAGGGGGACGTTAGCTGACGTAGCGTCAGTTGGACAGGGATCCGGCGAGCGCGGGCTCCTGCGCGGCGGCCGGGTCCGGCTGTGGAGACGACACGGCCGGCAGGGTCGTCCAGCATCGTGGATTTGCCACTGAAACCGGAGAATGCGGCTTACGTCCTGGTGTGAACATCCAAGGTCCGAGCTCTGGGGCGCCGGTGGCCGATACTGGTGAGGTTATGGACATCCTCATCCTTGCTGTAGTCATCGCCCTGGTCGCGGTCGGCGCGATCAGCGGTCTCCTGGTCAGCAGCCGCAAGAAGAAGCAGCTGCCGCCCACGCCGCCGAGCACGCCGACCATCACTGCCCCGCCTGCCGAACCGCAGGTGGGGGAGGACGCCGTAGAGACGGCGGAAGAGCCGCGCCGCACGATCGAGGAGGTCGTCCTCCCGGAGGCCACCGCTCCGGTCGAGGCGCCCGTCGCGGACCTAGCCCCGGCCGCGCCCGCGATCGAGGTGCCCGAGCCCACCGCGGGCCGCCTGGTCCGGCTGCGCGCCCGCCTCGCCCGGTCGCAGAACTCCCTCGGCAAGGGGCTGCTCACGCTGCTCTCCCGGGAGCACCTCGACGAGGACACCTGGGAGGAGATCGAGGAGACCCTCCTCATCGCGGACGTCGGTGTCGTGCCGACCCAGGAGCTCGTCGAGCGGTTGCGCGAGCGGGTCAAGGTGCTCGGCACGCGCACCCCGGCGGACCTGCGCGCCCTGCTCAAGGAGGAGCTGCTGACCCTCGTCGGCACCGACTTCGACCGCGCCGTGAAGACCGAGAGCGGCGTGGACACCCCCGGTGTGATCATGGTCGTCGGTGTCAACGGCACCGGTAAGACCACCACCACCGGCAAGCTCGCCCGGGTGCTCGTGGCGGACGGCCGCAGCGTGGTGCTCGGCGCGGCCGACACCTTCCGCGCCGCGGCCGCCGACCAGCTCCAGACCTGGGGCGAGCGCGTCGGCGCCCGTACCGTGCGCGGCCCCGAGGGCGGCGACCCGGCGTCGATCGCCTACGACGCGGTCAAGGAGGGCATCGCCGAGGGTGCCGACGTGGTGCTCATCGACACCGCCGGCCGCCTGCACACCAAGACCGGCCTCATGGACGAGCTCGGCAAGGTCAAGCGTGTCGTGGAGAAGCACGGCCCGCTGGACGAGATCCTGCTGGTCCTGGACGCCACCACCGGGCAGAACGGCCTGACCCAGGCCCGCGTCTTCGCCGAGGTCGTGGACATCACCGGCATCGTCCTCACCAAGCTCGACGGCACGGCCAAGGGCGGCATCGTGGTCGCCGTCCAGCGGGAACTGGGCGTCCCGGTCAAGCTCGTCGGTCTCGGCGAGGGTCCGGACGACCTGGCCCCCTTCGAGCCGGAGGCGTTCGTCGACGCCCTGATCGGCGACTAGGCGACCGGCCCGGCGCACCCGGCATACCGGTGCCCCCGCGTTCCGAACGGAGCGTGGGGGCACCGGCGTGAGCGCGGGGGCACCGGTGTGAGCGCGGGGCGACTACCGGCGGAAGCGGTGACAGATGTAGGCGAGGGTGCCCAGCAGCAGCCGGGCCTGCGGCGGGCCCCCGGCGGAGTCGAGCGTGGGCGGCCGCAGCCAGCCGACCTGGCCCAGCCCGGCCCGGTCGGAGGGCGGGGCCGTCACGAAGGCACCACGGCCCAGCGCCCGCAGGTCGAGGTCGGCGTCGTCCCAGCCCATCCGGTACAGCAGCTGCGGCAGCCCGGCCGCCGCGCCCGGGGCCACGAAGAACTGCGCCCGCCCCTCCGCGGTCACGATGACCGGACCGAGGGGCAGGCCCATCCGCTCCAGGCGCACCAGCGCGCGCCGCCCGGCCTCCTCGGAGACCTCGATGACGTCGAAGACGCGACCCACGGGGAGCAGCACCGCGGCGCCCGGGTACTCGCCCCAGGCCTCGGTGACCTCGTCCAGGGTGGCCCCGGCCGGGACCGTGGGGGCGAAGGCCAGGGGATGCGCCCCGGGTGCGGTGCACTGCGCGTCCCCGCAGGAGCAGTCGCGGGCGGACGCCGCGGCGCGGGCGCCGGGGACCACGTCCCAGCCCCACAGTCCGGTGTACTCCGCCACCGCCGTGCACTCCGAGGTCCGGCCGCGGCGCCGGGTGCCGGAACGGAACTCCTTGGTGCTGCGGCTGCCGCCGATCGTGAAGCCCATGCCCATGCCCCCTCCAACGGGTCGGACGCGCCGGTGGTTACGACGCCGGACGGACCTGCTGTCGGCGCTCCGCCCGCTGCCGCCGGCACTCCGCCGCGGGGCGCCGACCGGTGCGGCCCGGCGCACTCCTCGCCGCGCGCGCCCCGAGCGCACTCCGTACATCCGATCCGTTTTCACCTTGGTGTCAAGTGAATCGCGCCTGGCCGGTGGCTAGTTCATTCGAAGGGGTGGCGAATGGTGGCGTTTCTGGAATCGACCTCCCCGGAGGGGTGACCGTAGGATTACTTTCGGTGCACGAACCCGAAAGTGGGCCCATCCGTGGGTATGCCGGAGGCAATACGTGAAGGACCTGTGAAGGTCCGTGGCGGCGCTCGGCGCTCCCGCCAGGGTTTCGTGAGGAAGAGGCTGAGCGGATGGGGGCGTTCCAGTGAGCGGCAACAGCGCAAGCGGAACGATCGAGGACGCTGCTGCGCGGAACGACCAGCTGACCTCGTGGTTCGTCCGCAGCGGTTGGTCCAAGGGCGAACTCGCCCGTCAGGTCAACCGCCGGGCCCGCCAGATGGGCGCCCACCACATCAGCACCGACACCTCCCGGGTACGCCGCTGGCTCGACGGTGAACAGCCCCGCGAGCCCGTCCCGCGCATCCTGTCCGAGCTGTTCTCCGAGCGCTTCGGCTCCGTCGTCGCCATCGAGCAGCTCGGCCTGCGCACCGCCCACCAGACCCCCTCCGTCTCCGGAGTCGACCTGCCCTGGGCCGGCCCGCAGACCGTCGAACTGCTCGGCGAGTTCTCCCGCAGCGACCTGATGCTCGCCCGCCGGGGCTTCCTCGGCACCTCGCTCGCCCTCTCCGCCGGCCCCGCCCTCATCGAGCCCATGCAGCGCTGGCTCGTCCCGGTCCCGGCCGCCGACCCGGGACCGCGGGAGGCGGGGCCGACGGGGGCCCTCGGCGGCCACCGCCCGCCCCGGCTCTCCGAACCGGAACTCGGGCTCCTCGACGCCACCACCGTGATGTTCCGCCAGTGGGACGCCCAGTGCGGGGGCGGACTGCGCCGCAAGGCCGTCGTGGGCCAGCTCCACGAGGTCACCGACCTGCTCCAGGAGAACCACCCGGCCCCGGTGATGAAGCGGCTCTTCAAGGTCGCCGCGGAACTGGCCGAACTGGCCGGCTGGATGAGCTACGACATCGGCCTGCACCCGACCGCGCAGAAGTACTTCGTGCTGGCGCTGCACGCCGCCAAGGAGGGCGGCGACAAGCCCCTCGGCTCGTACATCCTCTCCAGCATGAGCCGCCAGATGATCCACCTGGGCCGTCCCGAGGACGCGCTGGAACTCGTCCACCTCGCGCAGTACGGCAGCCGCGACTGCGCCGGCCCGCGCACCCAGGCCATGCTGTATGCGATGGAGGCCCGCGCCTACGCCAACATGGGCCAGCCCAGCCGCTGCAAGCGGGCCGTGCGGATGGCCGAGGACACCTTCGGCGACGTCGGCCTCGGGGGCGAGCCCGAACCCGACTGGATCCGCTTCTTCTCCGAGGCGGAGCTGAACGGCGAGAACTCCCATTCGTACCGGGACCTGGCCTACGTCGCCGGCCGCAGCCCCATGTACGCCTCCCTCGCCGAACCCGTCATGGAACGGGCCGTGGAGCTCTTCGAGAAGGACGAGGAGCACCAGCGCTCCTACGCCCTCAACCTCATCGGCATGGCCACCGTGCACCTGCTCCAGCGTGAGCCCGAGCAGGCAGCGGTCCTCGTCGACCGTGCCCTCGACGTGGCGGGAAAGGTGCGGTCCGAACGGGTGAACACCAGGCTGCGCAAGACCGTCGACGCCGCCGCCCGTGAGTACGGCGACGTCGCCGAAGTGGTCCGGCTCACCGACCACCTCGCCTCCCGGCTCCCCGAAGCCGCGGAGGCCGTCTGACGGCCCAGGCGGCCGCCCCCGAGGCCCCGGCCGCGGCAGTCACCCCGTGAAGCCCGATCAGGCTCCCCCAGCCAGGACATCCGGGTACTGCCGCGGCCGGTTTTCGCGTACGCCCCGTTCATGGACGCGTAACACGCCGGACCTCTTCGTCACGGGCACGAAACACCCAGCGGCGCCGCCGGAAACCGGCCTGCGCGAATCTCATGGCCAATAACCGGCCAGTTCTTATTGCAGCCGCTCAGGTTTTCACGATCGCCCGCACGCGAACGTACCGACGACGAGGAGACGCCGATGGCATCAGCCATCACGACCCTCGCAGCAGACGCCCCGACGCTGTCTGCCGCGAACACCGGGTTCATGCTCATCTGCTCCGCCCTGGTCATGCTGATGACCCCGGGACTCGCCTTCTTCTACGGAGGCATGGTCCGCGTCAAGAGCAGCCTCAACATGCTGATGATGAGCTTCATCAGCCTCGGGATCGTGACGATCCTCTGGGTGCTCTACGGCTTCAGCCTCGCCTTCGGCACCGACTCCGGCGGCCTCATCGGCTGGAACTCCGACTACGTGGGCCTCAGCGGGATCGGGATCACCGAGCTGTGGGACGGCTACACCATCCCGGTGTACGTCTTCGCCGTCTTCCAGCTGATGTTCGCCGTGATCACCCCCGCCCTGATCAGCGGCGCCCTCGCCGACCGCGTGAAGTTCAGCGCGTGGGTCCTGTTCACGGTCCTGTGGGTCACCGTCGTCTACTTCCCCGTAGCCCACTGGGTCTGGGGCGCCGGCGGCTGGCTCTTCGAGATGGGCGTCATCGACTTCGCGGGCGGCACGGCCGTCCACATCAACGCAGGCGCCGCCGCCCTCGGCGTGATCCTGGTCATCGGCAAGCGCGTCGGGTTCAAGAGGGACCCGATGCGCCCGCACAGCCTCCCGCTCGTGATGCTCGGCGCCGGTCTCCTCTGGTTCGGCTGGTTCGGCTTCAACGCGGGCTCCTGGCTCGGCAACGACGACGGCGTCGGCGCGGTCATGTTCGTCAACACCCAGGTCGCCACCGCCGCCGCCATGCTCGCCTGGCTCGGCTACGAGAAGCTGCGCCACGGCTCCTTCACCACCCTCGGCGCGGCCTCCGGCGCGGTCGCCGGCCTCGTCGCCATCACCCCGGCCGGCGGAGCCGTCAGCCCGCTCGGCGCGATCGCCGTCGGCGCCATCGCCGGTCTGCTGTGCGCCATGGCCGTGGGCCTCAAGTACAAGTTCGGCTACGACGACTCCCTCGACGTGGTCGGTGTCCACCTCGTCGGCGGCATTGTCGGCTCCCTGCTCGTCGGCTTCTTCGCCACCGGCGGGGTCCAGTCCGACGTGGCCGGCCTCTTCTACGGCGGCGGCCTGGAGCAGCTCGGCAAGCAGGCCGTCGGAGTCTTCTCCGTCCTCGCCTACTCTCTGGTGGCGTCCGCGCTGCTCGCCTTCCTCCTCGACAAGACGATCGGGATGCGGGTCGCCGAGGACGACGAGGTCGCCGGCATCGACCAGGTCGAGCACGCCGAGACCGCCTACGACTTCAGCGGAGCCGGTGGCGGAGCCGCCTCGCGGAGCACCGCCGCCCCCACCCCCTCCGCAGCGAGCAAGAAGGTTGACGCATGAAGCTGATCACCGCGATCGTCAAGCCGCACAAGCTGGACGAGATCAAGGAAGCCCTCCAGGCCTTCGGAGTGCAGGGACTCACGGTCACCGAGGCCAGCGGCTACGGCCGCCAGCGCGGCCACACCGAGGTCTACCGCGGTGCCGAGTACCAGGTCGACCTCGTCCCCAAGATCCGCATCGAGGTGCTGGTCGAGGACTCCGACGCCGAGGAACTGATCCGGGTGATCGTGAGCGCGGCGGCCACTGGCAAGATCGGCGACGGCAAGGTGTGGAGCGTCCCCGTGGACTCGGTCGTACGGGTCCGCACCGGCGAGCGCGGCGCTGACGCGCTCTAGGTGACGGGAGTTCCCGGGTGACGAGCGTCGAAGACAACACCGACCACACGGCCGACTCGGGACCCAGCGGATACGCCGCGGCCCGGCTGCGACTCCTCCAGGAGGAGTCGCGGTCCGGGCCTTCGCGGCGTTCCGCCCTGGCCGGGCTGACCGACGAATGGCTGAACGCCCTGTTCACGACCGCAGTCCGGGAGACCGGCGTCCGCGGCGCCACCCTGGTGGCGGTCGGCGGCTACGGGAGGGCCGAACTCTCCCCGCGCAGCGACCTCGACCTGGTGCTGCTGCACGACGGCAAGGCGGAGCCGCGGGCGCTGAGCGCGCTGGCCGACCGCGTCTGGTACCCGGTCTGGGACCTCGGCCTCGCCCTCGACCACTCGGTACGGACCCCCGGCGAGGCCCGCAAGACCGCCTCCGAGGACCTCAAAGTGCACCTCGGACTGCTGGACGCCCGGACCGTCGCCGGCGACGCCGGGCTCCTCGCCGGCCTGCGGACCTCCGTACTGGCCGACTGGCGCAACCAGGCGTCCAAACGCCTCCCGCAGCTGCACGCCCTGTGCCGCGAGCGGGCCGAGCGGGCCGGGGAGCTCCGCTTCCTGCTCGAACCCGACCTCAAGGAGGCCCGCGGCGGGCTCCGGGACGTCACCGCGCTGCGGGCGGTCGCCGCGTCCTGGCTGGCCGACGCCCCGCGCGAGGGCCTCGCCGAGGCCCGGAGGCGGCTGCTGGACGCACGGGACGCCCTGCACCTGGTGACCGGCCGGGCCACCGACCGCCTCTCGCTCCAGGAGCAGGACCAGGTCGCGGCGCAGCTCGGGCTGCTCGACGCGGACGCGCTGCTCCGCGAGGTGTACGAGGCCGCGCGGGTCGTCGCGTACGCCGGCGACGTGACCTGGCGGGAGGTCGGGCGGGTGCTGCGGGCGCGCGCCGCCCGGCCCCGGCTGCGCGGGCTGCTGGGCACCCGGGGCACCCCGGCGGCGCGGGCACCGCTGGCCGAAGGGGTGGTGGAATCCGACGGCGAGGCCGTACTGGCCCTGGCCGCCCGCCCGGACCGGGACGCCGTGCTGCCCCTGCGCTTCGCCGCGGCCGCGGCGCAGGCGGGGCTTCCCGTATCACCGCACGCCGTACGCAGGCTCGCCCAGCAGGGCAAGGCCCTGCCGGTGCCCTGGCCGGCGGAGGCCCGGGAGCAGCTGCTCACACTCCTCGGCGCAGGGGAGCCGACGGTCGCCGTGTGGGAGGCCATGGAGGCGGAAGGCCTGATCACGAGGCTTCTCCCGGACTGGGAGCGGGTGCACTGCCGCCCGCAGCGCAACCCCGTCCACACCTGGACGGTGGACCGGCATCTGATCGAGACGGCGGTGCGCGCCTCGGCCCTCACCCGCCGGGTCGGCCGCCCCGACCTGCTGCTGATGGCCGCGCTGCTGCACGACATCGGCAAGGGCTGGCCGGGCGACCACTCGGTGGCCGGCGAGACCATCGCCCGCGACGTCGCCGCACGGATCGGCTTCGACGCGCAGGACATCGACGTGCTGGGCGCGCTCGTACGGCACCACCTGCTGTTGATCGACACCGCGACCCGGCGCGACCTGGAGGACCCGGACACGGTCCGCTCCGTCGCCGACGCCGTGGGGTCGGTGGGCACGCTGGAGATACTGCACGCCCTGACGGAGGCGGACGCCCTGGCCACCGGCCCGGCGGCGTGGAGCGCATGGCGGGGATCGCTCGTGGCGGACCTCGTCGCGCGGGTCGCCGCAGTCCTGCGCGGCACGGCCCCGGCGGCGCGGGAACCCGAGATCCCGACCACGGAATCGGAACGCCTGGCGGTGGAAGCCCTGCGCACCGGGGAGCCGGTCCTGGCGCTCCACACCCGCCAGGAGGAGGACGCGGTCGGCGTGGAACTCGTCGTGGCGGTCCCCGACCAGCCGGGGGTCCTGCCGGCGGTGGCCGGGGTGCTGGCCCTGCACCGGCTCACCGTACGGGCGGCGGACCTGCGCTCCGTGGAGCTGCCGGACCAGCTCGGCGAGGTCCTCGTACTGCGGTGGCGGGTGGCTGCCGAATACGGTGCGCTGCCGCAGGGCTCACGGCTCCGTACCGACCTGGTCCGCGCCCTGGACGGCTCGCTGGACGTCCCCGCGAAGCTGGCGGACCGTGAGGCGGCGTACCCGCGGCGGCGCGGGGTGGTCCCGCCGCCGCCCCGGGTCACGGTGGTCCCGGACGTCTCCTCGCTGGCCACGGTCCTGGAGGTCCGCGCTCCCGACGCGGTGGGACTGCTGCACCGGATCGGGCGCGCGCTGGAGTCCGGCGGCGTCCGGGTCCGCAGCGCGCACGTCTCGACGCTCGGCGCCAACGCGGTGGACACGCTGTACGTGACCACCACGGACGGCAAACCCCTGGACCCCCACGCCGCGTCCGCCCTGGCGACGTCGGTCCAGACGACCCTGTCCTGACCCGCGGGGGTGCGGGGGCCGGCCCCCCCGCCGCGGCGCCCACCGGGCCCCCCTCCCGGACCCC